>NZ_VFXM01000013.1:0-117150 GCF_006519705.1 Ornithinimicrobium kibberense | reverse complement strand
CGGCATCTGTAGTTTCGGTGGTTGCGGTACCCGCGCCCGACCCTCTTGATCGTCTTGGCGGTCAGGTTCGCCGCCTCGGTGCGCGCGTTCGTGACCCTGGTCCTGCAGAACGTGAGCAGCTCGCGTCGCCAGGCCCGCAGGTGCGGAACAGCGCCACCGGCTCGGGCAGGCGGGTGGCGCGCACGGCGCTCTCGAGGCGGGCCCAGTGCCGCTGGAACGAGGACGTGTCCCGGGCGGTGAGGACCTGGCGGACGTGCTCCTGCCGGACGGTGAGCCGGTCGCCGGCGCAGGTGAGCAGCTTGCGGTACCTCCACGGGGTGTCGGTCGCCCGGCCGCGACGCTCGTGCAGCTCCCACACCCGACGGCGCCTCACCTTGGTGACCATCTCGTTGGCCAGCCGCACCACGTGCCAGTGGTCCACGCTGACCCTCGCCCGGGGTAGTGCCTTGCGGACGGCGGCACGGAACTCACTGGACATGTCGAGCGCGACGATCTGCACGCGCCGGCGCCACCACCGCGGCCGGGCGCCCAGCCACGCCTTGACCGTCGCGCCGCGGCGGCCGTCGACGACGTCCAGGATCGCGCCGTCGTCCAGGTCGGTGAACACGATCGACCACGGCTCGATCCGCTTCACCGTCTGGGTGTCGGGGTCGCGCAGGTAGCGCACGGTGCGGAACCGGTGCTCATCGATCCCCAGGCGCTTGACGTGCCGACGGTCGACGCCGGTGTCCAGGTCCAGGGTGGTGGTCAGCATCCGCATCACCGTCGGCCACGACAGGTCCGCCTCGTCCGCGACCCGGGACACCGCGCGCGGCTCGGCCCGGCAGGCGCTGATCACCTGCTCGGCCAGCCTCGTCGTCACCCGGGCCCGGGCGGGCAGCTGCTCGGTCTCCTCGGTGAACGAGCGCCGCGGGCACAGCGCCTCACGGCAGGCGTAGCGCCGCTTGCGCACGAGCACGTCGAGCCGCTCACCACCGCAGGCCACGTCTTTCACGTGCTGGACCGGCCTGGCGTGCACCCGTGAGGAGAGCACCCCGCAGGACGGGCAGGCGCCCTCGCCCGTGGTCGTCTCGATCACCACCTGCCGCACCCGCTCACCGCCAAGGGCAGGGCTGGCCGTCACGACTCGGTAGCCGGACAGGTTGAACAGGATCGACGCCGCATCGACGTCGAACGTAGGCTGGTGCACGCTCGCGGTCCTCGCTCATGAGATGTCTAGACAACACCCATGTTGGCGCAGGGCCGCGAGCCCCGCTTCAGGGCCCCACCACGCTCAAAGTCGAAGAGCCGCCATTGACGGAAGCGGTCGGCGAAGTCGTCGTCGCGGCGTCTGCCGAGTTCGAGCTCACCGACTCTGGCTGGCCATACGCTCCTAGCTGCGTCTGGCGTTGGTCAGCAGGTTCTGGGCCCGGCGCGCGGACCTGAGGTCTGAGTAGTCCGGGACGGGGCAGTGGCGTTGTTGCACGTATGTTGCACGTACGGAACGCCCCAAAGCCGGACGCGCAGGTCAGAGGCCTTCTACGTTGCGCCCCCGGCAGGATTCGAACCTGCGCTCCCGCCTCCGGAGGGCGGTGCTCTATCCCCTGAGCTACGGGGGCAACGACGAGAAACTGTAGCAGGCGCCGGGTGCTGCTCCGAACCCCGCGCCGGGCCACCACTAGACTCCCGGGGGTGACCCCAGACCAGCTCGCCGACGCCATCCACGCCGTCCTGACCGAGGCCGTCGCCCGGGGGGACCTGCCGGTCGCCGTCCCGGAGCGTTCGGCCGTCCGGGTCGAACGGCCGCGGACCCGCGAGCACGGCGACTGGGCGTCGAACGTCGCCCTCCAGCTGGCCAAGCAGGCCGGCATGCCTCCCCGTGAGCTCGCCGGGCAGCTCGCCGACGCGCTCGGGCAGGTGCCCGGCGTGGCCCGGGTGGACGTCGCCGGCCCCGGCTTCCTCAACATCACCGTCGACGCCGCCAGCGCCGGGGAGCTGGCCCGGACGATCGTCGAGGCGGGAGCCGCGTACGGCCGGGGCGAGGCCCTGGCGGGTGAGCGGATCAACCTGGAGTTCGTCTCGGCCAACCCGACCGGCCCGATCCACCTGGGCGGCACCCGGTGGGCCGCCGTGGGCGACGCCCTGGCCCGGGTGCTGCAGGCCTCGGGGGCGGACGTGGTGCGGGAGTACTACTTCAACGACCACGGCGCCCAGATCGACCGGTTCGCCCGGTCGCTGCTGGCCGCGGCCCAGGGGCGGCCGGCCCCCGTGGACGGCTACGCCGGTGCCTACGTCAGCGACATCGCCCGGCGGGTCCTGGAGGTCGAGCCGGACGCGCTCGACCTGCCCGACGAGGAGGCGCAGGAGCGGTTCCGGGCGGTCGGCGTGGCCCTGATGTTCGAGGAGATCAAGGCCTCCCTGCACGAGTTCGGCGTCGACTTCGACGTCTACTTCCACGAGAACTCCGTCCACGAGTCAGGGGCGGTCCGCCGTGCGGTCGACCGGCTCACCGAGCTGGGGGTGATGTACGAGAAGGACGACGCCCTGTGGCTGCGGACCACCGACTACGGGGACGACAAGGACCGGGTCGTGCTCAAGAGCGACGGGCAGCCGGCCTACATCGCCGGCGACCTGGCCTACTACCTCGACAAGCGCGAGCGTGGCTTCGACCGGGCGATCATCATGCTCGGCGCCGACCACCACGGCTACGTCAGCCGGATGATGGCGATGTGCGCCGCCTTCGGGGACGAGCCGGGGACCAACCTGGAGATCCTCATCGGACAGATGGTCAACCTCGTCAAGGACGGGCAGCCGGTGCGGATGTCCAAGCGGGCCGGGACCGTCGTCGTCCTGGAGGACCTGGTCTCGGCGGTCGGCGTGGACGCGGCCCGCTACGCCCTGACCCGGTCCTCGGCCGACAGCAACATCGACATCGACCTGGACCTGCTCACCCGCCGCAGCACGGAGAACCCGGTCTACTACGTCCAGTACGCTCACGCGCGCACCTGCAACGTGGCCCGGCTGGCCGCCGAGGACGGGGTGCGCCGGGAGGACGGCTTCGACCCCTCGCTGCTCGGCCACGAGACCGAGGCCGCCCTCCTCGCCGTGCTCGGGGACTACCCCCGGGTGCTGGCCCAGGCGGCCCAGCTGCGGGAGCCCCACCGGGTGGCCCGCTACCTCGAGGAGCTGGCCGGCCGGTTCCACAAGTGGTACGACGAGTGCCGGGTCCGACCGGTGGACGCGGACGAGGAGATCACCGACCTGCACCGGAGCCGGCTGTGGCTCAACGACGCCACCCGGCAGGTGCTTGCGAACGGGCTGGCCCTGCTCGGCGTCTCGGCCCCGGAACGGATGTGACCGACATGACCGCACCCCCCGTCCGGATCGCCCTGCTCGGAGCCGGCACCGTCGGTGCCGCGGTCGCCCGCCGCCTCGTCGGCCGCGCGGACCTCTACGAGAGACGGACCGGTCGCCGGTTCGAGCTCGCCGGCGTCGCCGTGCGGGACACCGCCCGGCCCCGGGAGGGGATCGACCCCTCGCTCATCACCGACGACGCCGAGACGCTCGTCGACCGGGCCGACGTGGTGGTGGAGGTCATGGGGGGCATCCAGCCCGCCCGCGCCCTCGTCGAGCGGGCCCTGCGGCGCGGCGTGCCGGTCGTGACCGCCAACAAGCAGCTGATCGCCCAGCACGGCCCCGCGCTGCACGCCCTCGCCGACGAGCACGGCACGTCGCTGGAGTACGAGGGCGCCGTGGTCGCCGCGGTCCCGGTCCTGTCCGTGGTCAGGGAGGCGCTCGCCGGGGACGTCGTCACGGCGATCTCCGGCGTCGTCAACGGGTCGACGAACTTCGTGCTCGACCTCGTCGCCCGTCGCGGGGTGCCCTTCGAGGAGGCCGTGCGTCAGGCCGGTGAGCTGGGCTACCTGGAGGCGGACCCGACCGAGGACCTCGAGGGCCTGGACGCCGCGGCCAAGATCGTCATCCTGGCCCGCGCGGCCTGGGGCGTGCCGGTCACGCTCGAGGACGTCCAGCGGCGCGGCATCGCCGACCTGACCGACGAGGACTTCCGGCAGGCCGCGGGGGCGGGGACCGTGATCAAGCTGGTCGCCTCCGCCTGGTGCCGCGGGTCCGCGGGGCACCGACGGGTCGAGGTCGCCGTCCGGCCGGTGGCCCTGCCGCAGGACGACCCGCTGGCCCAGGCCCGGGAGAGCGCGAACGTGCTGATCATCGAGGCCGAGAGCGCCGGGACGCTGCGGCTCCAGGGGGCCGGCGCCGGCGGCGACGAGACCGCCTCGGCGGTCCTGGGCGACATCGTGCGGGTGGTCCGCCGGGGCTGACGCCGTGTTATGTTGGGGCCATTCCGTGAGCGGTCCGGCCGGTCCAGGTCGAGCTCCGGAACATCCATCCACGGACCGACGTCCATCGACGTCCGGTCGCCCGACCGACGATCCGGCTCGCGTCCGTGGCACGTCCCCGTCCGGCGCCGTCCGCGTCGGACCACACCCCAGGACCCCATGTCCGGCGCAGCCCGGGCCGAGGGGGAAGGACAGTACGTGACCGACATCAGTCAGGCTGCCACGACCAGGACCGGTGCGCTCAGCACCCTCCGACTGGCCGAGCTGCAGCAGCTCGCCTCGAGCATGGGCATCGCCGTCGACGCCAAGATGCGCAAGGCCGACCTCGTCTCCGCCATCCGCGAGCGCCGCGGTGGTGGCGACGTCCGCACCGGCGACGGCGCCGGACGCCCGGCGCAGTCCCCCCGCAAGGAGCAGCCCGCGCGGGCGGATCAGCCCGCGCAGGCGGAGCAGCCCGCCCGCGAGGAGCGGTCCTCCGGCGAGGGCGGGCCGGCGGTCGACCTCGACGCCGTCCTGGACCGGGCCGAGGCCCAGCGGGAGGGCGGGCGCACCCGCCGCACCCGTCGTGCCGGTTCCTCGGCCGGAGCGCCGCGCGTCGACGAACGCGCGGGCTCGGGCGAGGAGAACCGCCGGGACCAGGGGCGCCAGGACCGGCGCGACGAGCGCCAGGACCGGCGCGACGAGCAGCACCAGCGACGGGACGGCCGTGGACAGAACGGCGGCGACCAGAACGGCGGCGACCGCTCCCAGCAGGGGGGCGACCAGCGTCAGGGCGACCAGCGGCAGGGCGACCAGCGCCAGGGCGGCCAGGGCGGGGACGAGGACGACGACGGCCGTGGCCGCCGCCGGCGCAACCGTCAGCGCAGCCGGGACCGCAAGCGCGGGCGCGGCCCCGGGGGCGAGGACCAGCAGCGCCAGGGCGGTCAGACCGGGGGCCAGCGGGACGTCGAGGAGAGCTACTCCGAGGAGGACGTGCTCGTCCCCGTCGGCGGCGTGCTCGACCTGCTGGACAGCTACGCCTTCATCCGCACGACCGGCTACCTGCCCGGTCCGACGGACATCTACGTCCCGCTGGGCATGGTCCGCAAGTACGGCCTGCGCAAGGGCGACGCCGTCACCGGCGCGATCAAGGCCCCGCAGGACGGGCAGGACCACACCCAGACCGTCTCCTCGACCGGCAACAAGCGTGACCGTGGCAAGTTCGCCGCGCTCGTGCGGCTGGACTCGATCAACGGCCAGAGCCCCGAGCAGGCCCGGCAGCGGCCCGAGTTCAGCCGGCTGACCCCGCTCTACCCTCAGGACCGGCTGCGCCTGGAGACCGACCAGAAGAACCTGACCACCCGGGTCATCGACCTGGTCGCGCCGATCGGCAAGGGCCAGCGCGGACTCATCGTCTCCCCGCCCAAGGCGGGCAAGACGATGATCATGCAGGCGATCGCCAACGCCATCAGCCAGAACAACCCCGAGGTCCACCTCATGATCGTCCTGGTGGACGAGCGTCCGGAGGAGGTCACCGACTTCGAGCGGACCGTGCAGGGCGAGGTCATCGCCTCCACCTTCGACCGTCCGGCCGTGGACCACACCACGGTCGCCGAGCTGGCCATCGAGCGGGCCAAGCGCCTGGTCGAGCTGGGCCAGGACGTCGTGGTCCTGCTCGACGGCATCACCCGGCTGGGCCGCGCCTACAACCTGTCGGCCCCGGCCTCGGGCCGGATCCTGTCCGGCGGCGTCGACTCCTCGGCGCTGTACCCGCCGAAGAAGTTCTTCGGCGCGGCCCGCAACATCGAGAACGGCGGCTCGCTGACGATCCTGGCGACCGCGCTGGTCGAGACCGGCTCCAAGATGGACGAGGTGATCTTCGAGGAGTTCAAGGGCACCGGCAACATGGAGCTGCGGCTCTCGCGCCACCTGGCCGACCGGCGCACCTTCCCTGCGGTGGACGTGAACGCCTCCGGCACCCGCCGCGAGGAGATCCTCATGGGCGGCGAGGAGCTGAAGATCATGTGGAAGCTGCGCCGGGTGCTCTCCGCGCTCGACCAGCAGCAGGGCATCGAGCTGCTGCTCGACCGTCTGCGTCGCACCAAGCACAACTACGAGTTCCTCACCCAGGTCCAGCAGACGTCCTCGGTCCGGCTGGACGACGAGGACTGACCGGCGTGTGGCACCCTGGCGCCATGCGCCAGGGTGCCCCCGAGGACGACCTGCCCGAGCTCTTCGACGTCGAGCAGGTGATCACCTGCCGGGACGATCGGGTGGGGCTGCGGGCCGTCGTCGCGATCGACGACACCACGCTGGGACCGGGCTTCGGCGGGGTCCGCTGGCGCCCCTACCCCTCGACCGGGGCCGCCGTCGCGGAGGCCCAGCGGCTGGCCAGGGCGATGACGCTCAAGCACGCGCTGGCCGAGCTGCCCTACGGCGGTGCCAAGTCCGTGGTCCTCGCGGACGGCCCCCTGCCGGCCCCCGGCTCGGCGGGGCGGGTCGCGCTGATGGAGCGCTACGGCGACTTCGTGGCCCGGACCGCGGGCAGCTACGTGCCCGGCGTGGACATGGGGACGACGGTCGCCGACATGCAGACGATCCGGGGGCGGGGGGCGCGCGCCTTCTGCGACGAGGTGGACCCGGGGCCCTACACCGGCCGCGGTGTGTATGCCGCCATGCGGGCGGCGGTGCGGCACGCGCTGGGGCGGGGGATGGACGGCGTGCGCGTCGTGGTCCAGGGCGCCGGCCACGTCGGCGCCGACGTGGCCCGTCGGGCCGCCGCCGACGGGGCGCACCTGGTGGTCGCCGACGTCGACGAGGCGCGGGCGCGGGCCGTGGCGGCCGAGGTGGGGGGAGAGGTGGTGGCGGCCGAGGCGGCCGTGACCACCGACTGCGACGTGCTGGCTCCGTGCGCCGTGGCCCGGGTGCTGACGGCGCCGGTCGTCGGCTCCCTGCGCGCCCGCGTCGTCTGCGGGGCGGCCAACGACATGCTGGACACCCCCGAGGTCGCCGACCTGCTCCGGGACGCCGGCGTCACCGTCGTGCCCGACTTCCTCGCCAACGCCGGGGGCGTGGTCCAGGTGCACGCCGGGCAGGCGGGGTGGTCGGAGGAGCAGCTCGTCGCCCGGCTCGAGGCGATCGGCGACCGGGCGGCGGAGGTCCTGCGGGACGCGGACGAGCACGGGACGACCCCGGTCGAGGCCGCCCGGCGGCGTGCCCTGGCCCGGCTGACGGCGGGGGGAGCGGGATGAGCGGGGGGACGGACGCGGCCGCCGACCTGACGGCCCGCACGCGGTACTACTACGAGCGGGTCGACGCCGGCGACGTGGCGGCCGTGCTCGACTGGTTCGCCGAGGACGCGGTCTACCACCGGCCCGGCTACCCCCCGATGCTCGGCCGGGAGGCCTTGCGGCGCTTCTACGGGGGCGAGCGGGTCATCGAGTCCGGGGCCCACCACCTGGACGAGCTCGTGGTGCAGGACCGGCGGGTGGCGGTGCGTGGCCGGTTCGTGGGCCGGCTGCGGGACGGCTCCGCGGTCGAGGTGGGCTTCGCGGACTTCCTCGCCTACGACGCGGACGGCCGGGTCCGGGAGCGACGCAGCTTCTTCGACGTGCCGGCGGTGTGACCGCCCGCGGGAATGGACCCGGACCGCCCCGCTCTGGCAGAATGTCCCGTTGGCCCACCGGTTCACGGCGGCGCTGCCGCGCCACCGACCCGGGGAACCCGCCACCCCTAGGAGAAGACATGAAGAAGGACATCCACCCGGAGTACGTCGAGACCCAGGTGACCTGCACCTGCGGGGCGTCGTTCACCACCCGCAGCACCGCCACGTCCGGGCGCATCAGCGCCGACGTGTGCTCCAGCTGCCACCCGTTCTACACCGGCAAGCAGAAGATCCTGGACACCGGTGGCCGCGTCGCCCGCTTCCAGGAGCGCTACGGCAAGAAGGCCGACGCCAAGTAGGCCTCCCGACGCCGGTCCCGCGAGCAGCTCGCGGGGCCGGCGTCTGCCGTTCCCGGTCCGCCTCCAGGTCGACCGTCGCCCCACCATCCCGAGAGGTTGCTGATGTCCACCTCCGACTTCGGCTCCGCCCTCCCCCTCCTGGCCGAGCACGCCGAGATCGAGCAGCGGCTCGGCGACCCGGCCGTGCACGGCGACCCGACCGCCCTGCGGCGCCTCAACACCAGGTATGCCGCGCTCACGCCGACCGTCGGGGCCTACCGCGCCTGGGAGCGGGCCGCCGGGGACCTCGCGACCGCGCGCGAGCTCGCCGTCGACGACCCGTCCTTCGCCGAGGAGGTCCCGTCGCTGGAGCAGGCGGAGGCCGCCGCGGCCGAGGTCCTGCGCCGTCAGCTGGTGCCCCGCGACCCCGACGACGACCGCGACGTCATCCTCGAGGTCAAGGCCGGCGAGGGCGGCGAGGAGTCGGCCCTCTTCGCCGGCGACCTGCTGCGGATGTACCTGCGGTACGCCGAGCGGCGGGGCTGGCGCACCGAGCTGCTCGACGCGACCCCGTCCGACCTGGGCGGCTACAAGGACGCCCGGGTCTCGGTCCAGGCCACGGGTACGCCGGTGCCGGGCGAGGCGCCGTGGGCGCGGCTGAAGTACGAGGGCGGCGTGCACCGCGTGCAGCGGGTCCCGGTGACCGAGAGCCAGGGCCGGATCCACACCTCCGCGGCAGGGGTGCTCGTCATGCCCGACGTCGAGGACCCCGCCGAGGTCGCGCTGGACGGCAACGACCTCAAGATCGACGTCTTCCGCTCCTCCGGACCGGGCGGGCAGTCGGTCAACACCACCGACTCCGCGGTGCGCATCACCCATCTGCCCTCGGGGCTGGTCGTCTCCTGCCAGAACGAGAAGTCGCAGCTGCAGAACAAGGAGTCGGCGCTGCGGGTCCTGCGCGCCCGGCTGCACCAGATCGCCGTCGACGAGGCCGAGGCGGCCGCCAGCGAGCAGCGCCGCAGCCAGGTGCGCACGGTGGACCGCAGCGAGCGCATCCGCACCTACAACTTCCCGGAGAACCGGATCGTCGACCACCGCACCGGGTTCAAGGCCTACAACCTGGACCAGGTCGTCGACGGGGACCTCGACCCGGTGGTGCAGTCGGCGGTCGACGCCGACGAGGCCGAGCGCCTGGCCCGGGCGGGCGACCGGTGACCGGGTCCCCGGACACCGTCGACGCGCTGGTCCGCGGGGCGGCCGCCCGGCTGGCCCCGGCGGGCGTCCCGAGCCCCACCGTCGACGCGGAGGTCCTGCTCGCGCACGTCCTGGGCCGGTCCGTGGGCGAGCTGCGCCGGGCCCGCCTCCTGGGCGAGGTGGTGCCGCACCCGGGCGCGACGGCATACCACGAGCTCGTGGACCGCCGGGCCGCTCGGGTGCCGCTGCAGCACCTCACCGGGACGGCGCACCTGGGCGGGGTCGACCTCGTCGTGGGGCCGGGGGTGTTCGTGCCGCGGCCCGAGACCGAGGTGCTCGTCGGGCTGGCGCTGGCGGCCCTGGACGAGGTGGACGCGCCGACCGTGGTCGACCTGTGCACGGGCAGCGGGGCGATCGCCCTCGCCGTGTCCCGCGCGCGTCCCGACGCCCGGGTGGGGGCGGTGGAGCTGGCCGAGGACGCCCACCGGTACGCGGTGCGGAACGTGGAGCGCACCGGGCTCCCGGTCGACCTGCGGCTGGGCCGCGCGCAGGAGGCGTTCGAGGACCTGGTCGGCCGGGTGGACGTCGTGACGAGCAACCCGCCCTACATCCCCCCGGACGCCGTCCCGGTCGACGTCGAGGTGAGGGAGCACGACCCCCGGGTGGCCCTCTACGGCGGCGGGGACGACGGTCTGCAGGTGCCGCTCGAGGTCGCCGCGCGGGCGGCCGTGCTGCTCCGTCCGGGCGGGGTGCTGCTCATGGAGCACGCCGCGGCGCAGGGTCGCAGCCTGCCGGAGGCGCTGGCGGCCCAGGGCTGCTGGTCCTCGGTCGAGGACCACGACGACCTCGCGGGGCTGCCGAGGGTGGTCCGGGCGGTCCGCGCCGGGCCGTGAACGACACCGCCCCGGACCCGCGACGTGCGCGGACCGGGGCGGGCCGTGAGGGGAGGGGTCGTGATCAGAAGATCCAGATCAGCAGGGCAATGATGAGCAGGATGCCCACGATCGTCCAGATCAGGCCGCTTCCGCGCATGATTCTCACTCTCCTTCGGTGGCCCGGGCGCGGGGTGCGCCCAGGTCGTCGTCCTCCACTGTTGAGCAACGGAGGGACGCGCGCAACTCTAGGTGACACGGGGACGTGGCGGAGCGCACCACGCCCGGGGTGGCGGTGAGACACTGGGTGCCGACGGCCGGGCGACCCGGTCGGCACGTCAGCCCCCGCCCCGACCCCGCCGGAGGAGACCCCGATGCCCGTTGGCCCGCCCGTGCAGGACCGGCTGCTGGACTGCACCGACCCGCGGACCCGGCAGCAGGCCCTCGACCGGGCCGCCGAGGCGGTCCGTGCCGGCAAGGTCGTGGTGCTGCCCACCGACACCGTCTACGGCGTGGGGGCGGACGCCTTCGACGTGGTGGCGGTGGCGATGGTGCTGGCGGCCAAGCACCGGGGCCGGGAGATGCCCCCGCCGGTCCTGGTGCCCGACCCGCGGACCGTGGAGGGCCTGGCCGTCGACGTGCCGATGTACGCCCGCATCCTCATGCGGCACTTCTGGCCCGGTCCGCTCACGCTCGTGCTGCGCGCGCAGCCGTCGCTGCGGTGGGACCTGGGCGAGACGAACGGGACGGTGGCGCTGCGGATGCCGGACGACGAGGTGGCCCTGTCGCTGCTCGCCGAGGTGGGGCCGATGGCCGTGACGAGCGCCAACGTCACCGGCAGCCCGGCCGCCACCACCGGGACGGAGGCCGTCGAGCAGCTGGGCGCGGCCGTCGCCGTCTACCTCGACGACGGGCCCCGGACGGGCGGTCTGCCCTCGACGATCCTGGACTGCACCGGGGAGGAGCCGGGGCTCCTGCGCACCGGTGCCCTGTCCGTGGAGGACGTCCGGGCGGTCCTGGGCACGACGCGGCTGCGGGAGCCCGGGGAGGTGGACGCCGAGGTCGAGGAGGCTCCCGACGGCCCGGCCGGGCAGGGCACGGCGGGGCCGGCGGACCTCGTGGGCAGCGTGAGCCCGAGCGGGGTGGCCGTGCCGGCCACGGCCTTCCGCACCCTGAGCCGCTGAGTCGGTCGCGGCGCGCCCCCCGCCGACGGGGACGACCCCCTACAGTGGGGCCCATGACCACCGCCGTGACCCCCGACACGTACTACGGCCCCAGCTTCGCGAGCCTGCTGGACCAGGATCCGCAGATCGCCGAGCTGCTCGTGGCCGAGCTGGACCGGCAGCGCAGCGGGCTGCAGCTGATCGCCAGCGAGAACCAGACCAGTCCGGCGGTCCTGGCGGCCCTGGGCTCGACCCTGTCGAACAAGTACGCCGAGGGTTATCCCGACGCCCGCTACTACGGCGGCTGCGCGGAGGTCGACAAGGTCGAGAAGCTGGCGGTCGAGCGGGCCAAGCAGCTCTTCGGGGCCGACCACGCCAACGTCCAGGCGCACTCGGGGGCCAGCGCCAACCAGGCGGTGTACGGCGCCTTCGCCTCGCCGGGGGACACCATCCTGGCGATGTCGCTGGACCACGGCGGCCACCTGACCCACGGCTTCAAGGTCAGCTTCTCCGGCAAGTGGTTCAACGCCGTCCACTACGGCGTGCACCCCGACACCGAGGACATCGACTACGACCAGGTCGAGGCGCTGGCCAAGGAGCACCGCCCCAAGGTCATCCTCGCCGGGGGCTCGGCGATCCCCCGGCTCATCGACTTCGAGCGCTTCCGCGCCATCGCCGACGAGGTCGGTGCCATCTTCTGGGTCGACGCGGCGCACTTCATCGGCCTCGTCGCCGGCAAGGTCATCCCCTCCCCGGTCCCGCACGCCGACGTGGTCTCCTTCACCACCCACAAGGTGCTGCGCGGACCACGGGGCGGCGCGATCGTGTGCAAGGCGGAGCACGCCAAGAAGATCGACCGGGCGGTGTTCCCGATGATGCAGGGGGGACCGCTCATGCACGCGGTCGCCGGCAAGGCGGTCAACTTCGCCGAGTGCGCGACGCCGGCCTACCAGGCCTACGCCCAGCAGGTGCTCGACAACTCCCGGGCGCTGGCCGGCGGCCTGGACAGCCGTGGCATCCGCCCGATCACCGGGGGCACCGACACGCACCTGTCGCTGCACGACCTGCGCGGCGTGGGTGTCACCGGTGTCGACGCGGAGGCCCGGTGCGACGCGGCCGGCATCGTGCTGAACAAGAACGCCATCCCGTTCGACCCGGAGAAGCCGAACGTGGCCTCCGGCATCCGCGTCGGCAGCCCGTCCGTGACGACCCAGGGGATGGGGCCCGAGCAGATGGAGACCGTCGCCGAGCTCATCCACCGGGCCGTGACCCGGACCGACGGGGACCCGGACCACGCGGTCGCCCGGGAGATCCGGGCGGAGGTGGGCGAGCTGCTCACCTCCTACCCGGCCTACCCGGAGCCGCAGGCCGGCTGAGCCGGACATCGACCGACCGACCCCGGGGGACCGGAGGCCGTCGGGGAAGGTGACCTGACGTGCGCGAGTTCCTCATGGTGCTGCTGACCGCGGCGGTCGTCACGTACCTGGCGACCCCGCTGGTCCGGCGGCTCGCGCTCGTCGTCGGGGCGATCACCCCCGTGCGCGACCGGGACGTGCACGCCACCCCGGTGCCGCGGCTCGGGGGCGTGGCCATGCTCCTCGGCTTCGCCGCCGCGGTCGTGCTCGGCTCCCAGCTGCCCTACCACGGGCAGCTCTTCGACTCCTCGCCCCAGCTCTACGGGGTGCTCGCGGCGGCCACCCTCGTCACGCTGCTCGGGGCGCTGGACGACGTCCGGGACCTGGACTGGGCGACCAAGCTGGCCGGCCAGGTGGTCGCCGGGGCCGTGATGGCCTTCTTCGGCGTCCAGCTCCTGTCGCTGCCGATCGCCGGGGTCACGGTCCTGCCCGAGCCGGTCATGGTGACCCTCACCGTCCTCGTCGTCGTCGTGTCCACGAACGCGGTCAACTTCATCGACGGCCTGGACGGGCTGGCGGCCGGGGTCGTGCTCATCGCCGCCTCGGCGTTCTTCGGGTGGTCCTACCTGGTGAGCACGAACTTCGACCCGCCCAACGTGTTCTCCACCGCGACCTTCATCAGCGCGGCCCTCATCGGGGTGTGCCTGGGCTTCCTGCCGCACAACTTCCACCCGGCCCGGCTGTTCATGGGCGACGCCGGCGCCCTGCTGCTGGGGCTGCTGCTGGCCGCCGCGACGATCTCGATGACCGGCTCGGTCGACCCCAGCTCCTCGGTGGCGACCGCCTCGGCCGCGACCGCGATCCTGCTGCCGCTGCTCATCCCGATCGCCATCATGGCCCTGCCCTTCCTGGACATCGTGCTGGCGGTGCTGCGGCGGACCCGTGCGGGGCAGCTGCCCTGGAAGCCGGACCGCGGCCACCTGCACCACCGGCTGCTCGACATCGGCCACAGCCACCGTCGGGCGGTGGTCGTCCTCTACCTGTGGTCCGGCCTCATCGCCGTCGGGGCGGTCTCCTTCGCCTACCTGCCGGTGTGGGTCTCCGTCGTGGGCATCCTGCTGCTGCTGGGCCTGGCGATCGCGCTCACCCGACGTCCGGAGAGCGTCCCGGCGAGGACCGCCTGACCGCCCGGCCTGCAGGTTTCCGGCCGGCGCCGGGGCTTGTGATAACTTTCACAAAGTTTCCGACCCCTCAGGAGCAGCCATGACCGCCGCCCCCGCGACGCTCCGTGCGCGCACGCCGGTGGCCTCGATGCTGCTCGGCGGGCTGCTGCCGGTCGCCCCCCTGGTCGTGCTGGTCCCGCTGCTGACGTGGGCCGCCGCCGGCGGCTGGGCGGCGGTGTCGGCCCTGCTGGGGGTGGGAATCTCCGCGGCGGTGTTCGTCCTCGGGGTGCTCGGCATCCGCGGGGTGCTCAGCGGACCCACCGCCACGACCATGGCGGGGGCGTTCGGCGTCCTGATCGTGCAGATGGCCGTGCTCGCGGTGACGATCTGGGCGCTGGCGCAGACAACCTGGCTGCAGGTCCTCCCGCTGGTCGTCGCCTTCGTCGTCACCGGTCTGGTCTTCCAGGCCGGCCTCGTCGTGGGCTACCTGCGGTCCCGTCCCCAGCTGGACGTCACGCTCCCGGGGGAGGTCCGGTGACCGACCCCGGCACCCCGGGCCCCGACGCCGGCCGCCCGGGCGACCCGCCCCGCCCCTCCATCCCCTCGCCGCACGGCGGCACCGAGCGGGAGGTCGTCGGCATGGCCCGGCAGACCGACCTCGGCAACGCCGTGCTGGCCTACCTGCTCGCCGGGCCGGTGGGCTTCGGGGCGCTGGGCTGGGTGCTCGACCTGCTGCTGGGCACCTGGTTCCTGCTGCCCGTCGGGGTGCTCGGCGGGATGGTGCTGTCCATGTACGTCATCTGGCTCAGGTACGGTAGGTCATGACGTCGGTGTCCCACCGCGACCCCACGGCGTCGCACCCTGTCCGGGAGCCAGCCCCGACACCCGTCGAACACCCTGTGAAGGAGAACGCGTGAGTGCGACCATGACGGCCGCTGGGCTGGTGCTGCCCATGGCTGAAGGCGAGTCCAGCCACTTCCCGCCCACGCCGGGCGACTTCTGGCAGCCGCTGTTCGCGATCCCGGGCACCGAGTACTACTTCACCCGGCCGATGCTGCTCATGGCGATCGCCACCGTCATCCTCATGGTCTGGCTGTGGCTGACCACCCGGCAGGCCGCCCTCGTGCCCGGCAAGGGCCAGTGGCTGACCGAGCAGGTCTACAACTTCGGCCGCAACGGCATCGCGCGCGACATGATCGGCAGCAAGGAGTTCATGCCGTTCGTGCCGTTCCTGTTCTCGTTGTTCGTCTTCATCCTGCTGAACAACCTCATGGGCATCGTCCCGCCGTTCCAGAACCCGACGATGGCCCGGGTGGCCTTCCCCATCGGGCTGACGCTGCTGGTGTACGTCGTCTACCACTGGGTGGGGCTGCGCAAGAAGGGCAGCATCGGCGCCTACCTGGGCGGCATGCTCCCCAGCGGCCTGCCGGGGTGGATCAAGCCGTTCATCCTCCTGCTGGAGCTCATCACCTTCTTCATCACCCGCCCGCTGACGCTCGCCCTGCGACTCTTCGGCAACATGTTCGCCGGCCACATGCTCCTGGTCGTCTTCATCGTCGGCGGCTGGTACCTGTTCAAGACCTACGACCCCGGCCTCATGCTGGTCGCCATCCCCGCCTGGATCCTCGGCGTGGCGCTGACCGCCTTCGAGGCGTTGGTCCAGTTCCTGCAGGCCTACGTCTTCACCCTCCTGGCCGCCTCCTACATCGGGGGCGCCCTCGCCGACGAGCACTGACCGTCCCCGCGACGGCCGGCGCCCGCCCGGACCACCGACCACACCCGCACAACTGAATAGTTCCAAGGCCTTCGACGGGGCGCCGCCCCGTCGGGACATCACACAGAAAGAGATACGACGTGACTGGTGACATCACTCTGCTCGGCTACGGCCTGTCCACCATCGGCCCGGCCATCGCCGTGGGTCTGATCTTCGCCGCCTACATCAACGGCGTCGCCCGCCAGCCCGAGGCGCAGGGCAAGCTGCAGCCGATCGCCATCCTCGGCTTCGCGCTCGCCGAGGCGCTGGCCATCTTCGGTCTGGTGCTGTTCTTCATCGCGTTCTTCGTCGGCTGACCCGACCCCGACCCGTCCAGACCCGTCCCGCCGGGGCCCGTGAGGGCACCGAGGGACACGCACACGTGAGGAGCCGCTCGTGGAGCACACCACGATCGCGACGGGCGTCCTGAGGGCTGCCGAGCCGATCGGCGCCGGGGAGGATGCCGTCCCGATCCTTCCCTACATGCCCGAGCTCATCTTCGGGCTGATCGTCTTCGGCCTCTTCTACTGGTTCGTCGCCAAGAAGATCGTCCCCACCCTCGAGAAGGTCTACGCCGAGCGCACGGCCGCGATCGAGGGCGGGATGCAGGCGGCCGAGCAGGCCCAGGCCGAGGCCGCCGCGGCGAAGAAGCAGTACGAGGACCAGCTCGGCGAGGCCCGCGCCGAGGCCGCGCGCATCCGCGAGCAGGCCAAGGAGCAAGGCGCCCAGATCATCGCCGAGATGCGCCAGCAGGCGCAGACCGAGGCGAACCGCATCACCGAGACCGCCCACAAGCAGGTCGAGGCCGAGCGCCAGCAGGCGATGGTCCAGCTGCGGGGCGAGGTCGGTGCGATCTCCACCGCCCTGGCCAGCAAGATCGTCGGCGAGTCGCTGCACGACGAGGCCCGCCAGAGCGGCATCGTGGACCGCTTCCTCGGTGACCTCGAGTCGGGCGCGATCAGCCCGCAGCGCCTCGGGGCGGAGCAGGGACGCTGATGGAGAGCGCCTTCCGCCGGTCCTACCACGAGGCCGACCAGGCCCTCCAGCAGGTGCTGGAGGGCGATCCGGCCCGGGTGGCCGAGGACCTGTGGGCCGTGGCCCGGGTCGTCGAGGCCAACCCGACGCTGCGCCGCAACCTGGCCGACCCCTCCCGCGAGGGCGCCGACAAGGCCACCCTGGCGGAACGGCTGCTGGCCGGCAAGGTCGGCGGGGACGCCCTGTCCGTCGCCCGGGCCACCGTGGCCCAGCGCTGGCCGCGCCAGGGTGACCTGGTGACCGCGCTCGAGCGGCTCGGCGTCGAGGCCATGCTCGCCCAGGCCCAGCGGCACGGCCGGCTGGGGCAGGTCGAGGACGAGCTGTTCCGGTTCGCCCGGATCGTCGAGGGCACCCCCGACCTGCAGGCCGCCCTGGCGGACCGGCGGGCCGACGCGCAGGCGAAGGGGTCCCTGGTGGACCGTCTGCTGGCGGTGCGCAGCTCCCCGGAGACGGTCAGCCTGGCCCGGCAGGCCGTCGCCGGCACCCGCGGCCGCCGCTTCGACCTGGCCATCGCCTCCTTCCTGGAGCAGGCCGCCGACCGGCAGGACCAGGTCACCGCGACCGTCACCAGCGCGGTGCCGCTGTCCACGCAGCAGCTCGAGCGGCTCACCGCAGCCCTGAGCACCCAGTACGGCCGCCAGGTCCACACGAACGTGGTCATCGACGAGGACGTCGTCGGTGGCATCCGGGTGGAGATCGGCGACGAGGTCATCGACGGGACCGTCAGCCAGCGCCTGGCCGACGCCCGCCGCCAGATGACCAGCTGAGCCACCCCATACCCGCCACGACAGACACCCGGGCCGCGCCAGCGGACCGACGACGAGGAGAAGAGACATGACGGAGCTTTCGATCCGTCCGGAGGAGATCCGGGACGCCCTGGACCAGTTCGTCCAGTCCTACGAGCCGAGCGCCGCCTCCCGCGAGGAGGTCGGGCGCGTGGTCGACGCCGGCGACGGCATCGCCCACGTCGAGGGCCTGCCCTCGGTCATGACCAACGAGCTGCTGGAGTTCGAGGACGGCACCCTCGGCCTGGCGCTGAACCTGGACGTCCACGAGGTGGGTGTCATCGTGCTGGGCGACTTCTCCGGGCTGGAGGAGGGGCAGCCGGTGCGCCGCACCGGCGAGGTCCTCTCGGTGCCCGTCGGGGACAACTACCTGGGCCGGGTCGTCAACCCGCTCGGCGTGCCGATCGACGGCCTCGGCGACATCGAGGACGAGGGCCGACGCGCCCTGGAGCTGCAGGCGCCCGGCGTGATGATGCGCAAGTCGGTGCACGAGCCGATGCAGACCGGCATCAAGGCCATCGACTCGATGATCCCGATCGGCCGCGGCCAGCGCCAGCTCATCATCGGCGACCGCCAGACCGGCAAGACCGCCGTGGCGATCGACACGATCCTCAACCAGAAGGCCAACTGGGAGTCCGGCGACCCGGACAAGCAGGTCCGCTGCATCTACGTGGCGATCGGCCAGAAGGGCTCCACCATCGCCGGCGTGCGCGGCACCCTGGAGGAGCAGGGCGCGCTGGAGTACACCACGATCGTGGCGGCCCCCGCCTCGGACGCGGCCGGCTTCAAGTACCTCGCCCCCTACACCGGCTCGGCCATCGGCCAGCACTGGATGTACCAGGGCAAGCACGTCCTCATCGTCTTCGACGACCTGTCCAAGCAGGCCGAGGCCTACCGCGCCGTGTCGCTGCTGCTGCGCCGCCCGCCGGGCCGTGAGGCCTACCCGGGCGACGTCTTCTACCTGCACAGCCGGCTGCTGGAGCGCTGCGCCAAGCTCTCCGACGACCTGGGCGCGGGCTCGATGACCGGCCTGCCGATCATCGAGACCAAGGCCGGTGACGTCTCGGCCTACATCCCGACGAACGTCATCTCGATCACCGACGGCCAGATCTACCTGCAGGCCGACCTGTTCAACTCCAACGTCCGGCCGGCGATCGACGTCGGTGTCTCGGTCTCCCGGGTCGGCGGCGCCGCCCAGATCAAGGCGATGAAGTCGGTCTCGGGCCGCCTCAAGGTCG
Organism: Ornithinimicrobium kibberense; assembly: GCF_006519705.1. NCBI lineage: Bacteria > Bacillati > Actinomycetota > Actinomycetes > Micrococcales > Ornithinimicrobiaceae > Ornithinimicrobium > Ornithinimicrobium kibberense. Next base: position 98,337 of record NZ_VFXM01000013.1, on the reverse strand, counting down.
ACCTGGCGCAGTTCCGCGAGATGGAGGCCTTCGCGATGTTCGCCTCCGACCTCGACGCGGCGTCCAAGGCCCAGCTCGAGCGCGGCGCCCGGATGGTGGAGCTGCTCAAGCAGCCGCAGTCCTCGCCGGTCCCGGTGGAGGAGCAGGTGGCGATCATCTGGGCCGGCACCAACGGCCACATCGACTCGGTGCCCGTCTCCGACGTGCGCCGGTTCGAGAACGAGTGGATCGACCACCTGCGCCGCAACCAGCGCGGCCTGCTCGACGGCATCCGCGAGACCGGCAAGCTCGGCGACGACACCGAGGCGACCCTCGTGGAGGCGATGAAGGCCTTCACGCAGGAGTTCAGCCCGGACGACAGCCAGGAGGTCCGCGTGGGCTCGGACGAGGACTTCGACAACGTCGACGCCCTCGAGGACGAGGACGTGGACCAGGAGCAGATCAAGGTCCGTCGCCGCTGACCCCCGCGGGTATGCCGTGGGGCGCGCTCCACGGCATACCCGGCCCCGGCCGGCAGGCACGCACCGACCGCAGACGTCACCGACACACGAGAGAGGCGAGATATGGGAGCGCAGCAGCGGGAGTACCGCCAGCGCAGCCGGTCCGTCCAGTCGACCAAGAAGATCACCCGGGCGATGGAGCTCATCGCGGCCTCCCGCGTGGTCAAGGCCCGCCAGCGGGTCGCCGAGACGACGCCCTACGCGAACGCGATCACCCGCGCCGTGTCCGCCGTCGCCAGCTACTCCGACGTCGACCACCCCCTGACCACCGAGCGGGAGGCGGTCCGCCGGGCCGGCGTGCTCATCATCACCAGCGACCGGGGTCTGGCCGGGGCCTACGCGGGCAACGTGCTCAAGCGCAGCGAGCAGCTGCGCGAGCTGCTCGTCGACGACGAGGGCAAGGAGTTCGTCCCCTACCTCTCCGGGCGCAAGGCCGAGGGCTACTACAAGTTCCGCGGGCGCTCCTTCGAGCAGTCCTGGTCCGGCTTCTCCGACGCGCCCACCTTCGAGGTGGCCAAGGAGATCGCCACCCGGCTGACCGAGGACTTCGTGGCGGGCTCGGAGAACGGCGGGGTCGACGAGCTGCACATCGTCTCCACGCGGTTCGTCTCGATGGTCACCCAGGAGGTGCACGTCGTGCGGCTGCTGCCGCTGGAGGTCGTCGAGGACGACAGCCCGGCGACGGAGGAGGACATCTACCCCCTCTACGAGTTCGAGCCCGACGGCGGCGAGGTGCTCGACGCGCTGCTGCCCAAGTACGTCACCTCCCGGATCTGGAACGCGCTGCTGCAGGCGTCCGCGTCCGAGCTGGCCGCCCGCCAGCGGGCGATGAAGTCGGCCACGGACAACGCCGAGGAGCTCATCAAGACCTACACCCGGCTGGCGAACCAGGCCCGCCAGGCCGAGATCACCCAAGAGATCAGCGAAATCGTGGGCGGCGCGAGCGCCCTCGCCGACGCCAAGTGAGAAGGAACCGAAACCATGAGCATGGCTACCACTGAGGCTCCGGCACAGGAGCAGTCGCAGGGCGGCGTCGGTCGTCTGTCCCGGATCATCGGCCCGGTCGTCGACGTCGAGTTCCCGCCCGGGCAGATGCCCTCCCTCTACAACCTCCTCAAGACCGAGGTCACCCTCGGCGGGGAGACCAAGACCATCAACCTCGAGGTCGCCCAGGACATCGGCGACAACATGGTGCGCGCGATCTCGCTGCAGCCCACCGACGGTCTCGTCCGCGGCGCGGCCGTGCAGGACACCGGCGGACCGATCACCGTGCCCGTGGGCGACGTGACCCTCGGCCACGTGTTCAACGCCACCGGCGACGTGCTCGACCTGCCCGAGGGCGAGACCCTGGAGATCACCGAGCGCTGGGGCATCCACCGCCAGGCGCCGGCCTTCGACCAGCTGGAGTCCAAGACCCAGATGTTCGAGACCGGCATCAAGGTCATCGACCTGCTGACCCCCTACGTGCTGGGCGGCAAGATCGGCCTGTTCGGCGGCGCCGGCGTGGGCAAGACCGTGCTCATCCAGGAGATGATCGCCCGCGTGGCCCGCGACCACGGCGGTGTGTCGGTGTTCGCCGGGGTCGGCGAGCGCACCCGTGAGGGCAACGACCTCATCGTCGAGATGGAGGAGGCCGGCGTCCTCGGCCAGACCGCCCTGGTCTTCGGCCAGATGGACGAGCCGCCGGGCACCCGTCTGCGGGTCGCCCTGTCCGCGCTGACGATGGCGGAGTACTTCCGCGACGTGCAGAAGCAGGACGTGCTGCTCTTCATCGACAACATCTTCCGGTTCACCCAGGCCGGCTCGGAGGTCTCCACGCTGCTGGGCCGGATGCCGTCCGCGGTGGGCTACCAGCCCAACCTGGCCGACGAGATGGGCACGCTGCAGGAGCGGATCACCTCCACCCGTGGTCACTCGATCACCTCGATGCAGGCGATCTACGTCCCGGCCGACGACTACACCGACCCGGCCCCGGCGACGACGTTCGCCCACCTGGACGCGACCACCGAGCTGTCCCGCCCGATCGCCTCCATGGGCATCTACCCGGCCGTGGACCCGCTGACCTCCACCAGCCGGATCCTCGACCCGCGCTACATCACCCGCGAGCACTACGACACGGCCGTGCGGGTGAAGTCGATCCTCCAGCGCTACAAGGAGCTGCAGGACATCATCGCCATCCTCGGGATCGACGAGCTCTCCGAGGAGGACAAGATCCTCGTCGGCCGGGCCCGCCGGATCCAGCGGTTCCTGTCGCAGAACACCTACGTGGCCAAGCAGTTCACCGGCATCGAGGGTTCGACCGTCCCGCTGTCCGAGACGATCGAGGCCTTCACCAAGGTCGCCGACGGCGAGTACGACCACGTGCCCGAGCAGGCCTTCTTCATGTGCGGCGGGCTGGAGGACGTCGAGCGTCAGGCCGCCGAGCTGGAGAAGAACAGCTGAGCTGACGCGCCATACCCCCGTCCGTGGGGGTGGGCGGAGGGGCCGGTGCGGAGACGAGCCGCGCCGGCCCTGCGTCGTCCCTGTCGGGGGGCGGGGACGGGCGACCCCGGGCGACGGCCCGGCCGGCCCGACGGGACAATGGGCGGGTGATCACCGTCGGCACCCCGGCCCTCGCCGCCGCGCTCCGCGCCCTTCCCGACACCCCCCGGGTCGTCGCCTCCGGCAACCACAGCGTGCCCTGGGAGTTGGTGCGCGTCCTCGACGAGCACGTGGAGCGCTACGTGCTCAACACGCTCAACGGCCCGCCCGGGCTGCCCGAGAGGGACGGCGTCGTGGCCGAGACCAGCTTCGTGGGGGCAGGCCAGCGACGGCACCCGGGGCTGCGCTACGTACCCTCGCGGCTGTCCCTCGTCCCGGTGCTCTTCCGGCGCTCCCTGCCGGTGGACGCGGTGTTCCTGCACTGCTCGCCACCCCGCGACGGGGTGGTCTCGCTCGGCATCGAGGTCAACGTGCTGCCGGCCGCCGTCGAGGCCTGCCGGGAACGGGGCGGACTGGTCGTGGCCCAGGTCAACGACCGGATGCCGTTCACGCACGGCGACGCGCTGGTGCCCGTCGAGCACATCGACCTCGCGCTGGAGGCGAGCAGCCCGCTGCCGACACCTCCGGCCGCGGCCCCGCTGGGGGAGGACGCGCGGGCCATCGGCGAGCGGGTGGCCGCGATGGTGCCCGACGGGGCCACCCTGCAGATGGGCATCGGGGCCGTCCCCGACGCGGTGCTGGCGGCCCTCACGGGCCACCGGGGGCTGCGGCTGTGGACCGAGATGTTCTCCGACGGGGTGCTAGCCCTCGACGCCGCCGGGGCCCTCGACGACGACCACCCGCTGACCACGTCCTTCCTCTTCGGCACCCAGGACCTCTACGACTGGCTCGACGGCAACCGCCGGGTCCACCTGCTGCGCACCGAACGCACCAACGACCCGGCGCTCATCGCCCGGCAGCGGTCCATGACCTCGATCAACACCGCGCTGGAGGTCGATCTCTTCGGGCAGGCCAACGCCTCGCGCATCGACGCCCGGATCCACAGCGGCTTCGGCGGCCAGACCGACTTCATCGTCGGGGCGCTGCACTCCCAGGGCGGCCAGGCGATCATGGCGCTGCGCTCCTGGCACCCCAAGGCCGACGTGTCCACGATCGTGCCGATGGTCGACGAGCCGGTCACCTCCTTCCAGGCCTCGGCGATCGTCACCGAGCAGGGGGTGGCGCCGCTGTTCGGGCACAGCGAGAAGGAGCAGGCGCGGCACCTCATCGAACGGACCGCCCACCCGCGGGTCCGGGACGAGCTGTGGGAGGAGGCCGAGCACCTGGGTCTGGCGTGAGTCCCGGGCAGGCCCGCAGGACCGGTAGACTTGGCAGCACCGACCGCCGTACCCGAGAGGACAGAATCCGTGAGTGAGCTCAAGGTCCAGCTGGTTGCCGCCGACCGCAAGGTCTGGGAGGGCGAGGCCGCGAGCGTCAGCGCGCGCAGCATCGACGGCGAGCTGGGGATCCTGCCGGGCCACACCCCCCTGCTGGGCGTCCTCGTCACCGGGGACGTGCGCATCGTCACCGGTGGCGGTTCGACCGAGACGGTGACCATCGACGGGGGCTTCCTCTCCGTCGACCACGACCGCGTCGTCATCGTCGCCGACAGCGTCGACGCGGGCAGCCTGACCACCGCCGCCACCGCCTGACGCCATGCCGGAGAGCCTCGTCCTGGTGCTCCTGGCCGCCGTCGGCGCGCTGGTGATCCTGGGACTGGGGCTGGTCCTCTTCCACCGGTTCGCCGACCAGGACCTGATCTGTCCGCCGATGCCGACCGCCTACCGACGAGGGTCCGCGGACTGGCGTCGGGGCATGCTCCGCTTCACCGAGGACCGCCTGGCCGTGCGTGGGCCGGGCGGTCTTTCCGACGGTCCGTGGCTGCGGGGGGAGCTGGACCTGGGCGTGGCGACCGCGCTGACCGCCGACGACGCCCACGGTCTGGGTCGCCAGGACCTCATCCAGGTGCCGGTGCGCTACGGGACGGCCACCTTCGAGCTGGCCCTCGACGAACAGCACTACACCGCGCTGCGGGCCTGGGTCGAGGCCGTCCCGCCCGGCTACCGTCAGTCGCGCGTGGCCTGAGGGCCCCGGCGCCGGCGACGTTCCGGCGCCTCCACCCGCCCTCCGCCCGGCCGCCACAGCACGTCCCCCTGGGAGCGGTTGGCCACGCGCGCGAGGATGAAGAGCAGGTCGGAGAGCCGGTTGAGGTACTTCGGCGCCAGCGGGTTGACCCCGCCGATCCCCTTCTCGGCCCCCTCGGGCGCCGGGGCGTCGCCGTGGACGTCCAGGGCGGCCCAGGCCGACCGCTCGGCCCGCCGGGCCACGGTGCGCGCCACGTGCAGGTGGGCCGACCCGGGGGTCCCGCCGGGCAGGATGAAGGAACGGAGGGGCTCCAGCGGCTCGTTGTAGTGGTCGCAGTCGGCCTCGAGCTCCTCGATCCATGGCGCCTGGACCCGCAGCGGCTCCCAGTCGTAGCTGGCCCGCAGGGGCATGGCCAGGTCGGCACCCACGTCGAACAGGTCGTTCTGCACCCGGGTGAGGGTGCGCTGCACGTCGACGGGCAGGCTGGCCCCGGCCAGGGCCACGCCGATGACCGCGTTGGTCTCGTCGGTGTCGGCGTAGGCCACGAGGCGGGGGTCGTTCTTGCCGGTGCGGCCGAGGTCCCCGAGCGCGGTGGTGCCGTCGTCGCCGGTGCGGGTATAGATCCGGGTGAGGTTGACCATGGACGGCATCGTCCCACGCGGGCCTGCCGGCTGGTGGGCCGGTCAGGTGATGAGGGTGGCGGCCTCGCGCCGCGGGTCCGCCGCGGCCTGCAGCTGGCCCTCCCCGGTCCGCAGCGCCGCGCCGACGCCGCCGAAGTACATGACGTGCAACGGGTGCTCGTGGCGCGCCAGCCCGGCGGCGTCCAGGCTCGCGGCGATCGTGGGATCCTGCTCGTGCTCCACCCGGGTCGACCCGTCGTCCAGCCGGCGAGGGTGCATCCGAGGGCGGTCGACCGCCGTCTGCAGGTCCTCGCCGTGGCGGGCCAGGTGCAGGAGCACCTGGGCCAGGGCCGTGGTGATGCGGTCGGCGCCCGGGGTGCCGATCGCCAGGACGGAGCCGTCGTCGCGCCGGGCCACGGTCGGGGCCATGTTGGAGGCCAGCCGGGTCCCGGGCGGCAGGGCGTGCAGCCCGAGCCGGTTCAGCTCCAGCTCGCCGAGGGCGTTGTTGGCGATCAGGCCGGTGCCGGTCACGGTCATCCCCGAGCCGTAGCCGGCCGACGCCGTCAGGGCGCACGCCGTGCCGTCGGCGTCGACGACGGAGATGTGCGCGGTGGAGGGCGAGGTGGGCAGCCCGGCGGAGCCGATCTCGTGCAGCGTCTCGAGCAGCTCGGCCCCGGCCGCGGCCAGGTCGGCGGCCGTGTCGATGCGGTCCAGCCGGATGTCGAGCACCTCGGTCATGACGGCGGCCGCCTGGCCCGGGTCGATCGGGCCCTCGGTCGCACCGAGGAGGCGGAGCAGGGCGGTCAGGACCGGCCCGCCGATGGAGGGCGGCGGGTTGCAGGCCAGGTCCCAGGGGCCGAGCCGGCTGCGCAGCGCCGGCCGGGGCACGGCCCGGTAGGCCTCCAGGTCGGCGCGGCCCAGCAGCCCCCCACGCTCCCGGACGTCCCGGGCGAGGGTCTGCGCGAGGTCCCCGTGGTACACGGTGTCCGGGCCCTCCGCCCCGATCTGCTCCAGGGTGGCGGCCAGGTCGGCGTCGACCACGCGGTGGCCCACCGGTGCGGGGGCGCCGTCCACGGTCAGCCGGGCACGCGTGGCCGGGTCCCACGCCAGGATCGTGTCGGTGACGAGCACGAGGTAGGACTGGGCGATCCGGCCCAGCGGGTAGCCCTCCCGGGCCACGTCGGCCGCCGGCTGGAGCAGCTCGCGCCAGGGAGCCCGGCCGAACCGGTCGTGCGCCCAGCCCATCGCCGCGAACATCCCGGGGGTGGCGACCGAGCCCGGGCCGACGTAGGTGACCATCCCGCCGCCGTAGGAGGAGGCGGCCTCGATGAGCCCGGAGCCCAGCCGCCCGGACGGCTGGCCCCGTCCCGGCATCTCCACGTTGCCGTCGACGACGACGGGTTCGCCGCCCGCCGGCCACACGGTGACGTAGGCCCCGCCCAGGGGGGAGATGACGCCCGGCTCGGTGACGGTGGCGGCCAGCATGCCGGCGATCGCGGCGTCGACGGCGGTGCCTCCCTCGTCCAGGGCGTGCTCCGCGGCGCGGGTCGCGTAGGCGTTGGGGGCGGCGATCGCGGCGCGGGGGCTCATGCCCCGATTCTGCCGCAGCGGGGCACGGACGTCAGAACAGGCGCGAGGCGGCGTCGTCGCGTCCGCGCAGGGCCTCGTAGTCGAGGGTCACGCAGCGGATGCCGCGGTCCGTGGCGAGCACCCGCGCCTGCGGACGGATCTGCTGGGCCGCGAACACCCCCTGGACGGGGGCGAGGTGGGGGTCACGGTTGAGCAGCTCCAGGTAGCGGGTCAGCTGCTCCACGCCGTCGATGTCGCCCCGGCGCTTGATCTCCACGGCGACGGTGGCGCCGTCCGCGTCCCGGCACAGGATGTCCACCGGGCCGATGGCCGTGGGGTACTCCCGGCGCAGCAGGGTCCACCCCTCGCCGAGGGTGCCGATGTGCTCGGCCAGCAGCGCCTGCAGCTGGGCCTCGACCCCGTCCTTGACCAGGCCCGGGTCGATCCCGAGGTCGTGCGAGCTGTCGGCGTGGATCTCGTGCAGCCGCACCCGGAGGGTGTCCTCCCGCTTGGCGTGCGAGACCACCCACACCTGCTCGACGCCCTCCTCGCGCTCCAGCTCGTCCGGCTCCACCTGGACCATCGAGCACGGGGGCGCCATCCAGTTCAGCGGCTTGTAGGAGCCGCCGTCGGAGTGCACGAGCACCGACCCGTCGGCCTTGACCATGAGCAGGCGGGTCGCCAGCGGCAGGTGGGCCTCGAGGGCGCCGTGGTAGTCGACGGAGCAGCGGGCGATCACGACACGCACGCGGGCCACCCTAACGCCCGGCGGGGGCCCGACCCCGGCCCGCGGGGCCCCCGGCCGTCTGAGAGGATCGGCCCATGCGCGAGATCGGCACCGTCGGGGTCATCGGACTGGGCACCATGGGTGCCGGCATCGTCGAGGTCTTCGCCCGGGGAGGGCTGCGGGTCGTCGGCGTGGAGACGACCCAGGAGCTCGCCGACCGCGGCCGGGCGATCCTGCAGGCCTCGACCGACCGGGCCGTGAAGAAGGGCCGGCTGGACGAGGACGGGCAGGCCGAGATCCTCGGGCGGGTGACGATCACCACCCGGATGGCCGACCTGGCCGACGCCGACCTCGTGGTCGAGGCCGTCCCGGAGATCCTCGACCTCAAGCACCGCGTGTTCGGCCAGCTGGACGACATCGTCGGCGAGGACGCGGTCCTGGCCTCCAACACCTCCAGCCTGTCGATCACCTCGATCGCCGCCGGCACCCGTCACCCGGCCCGCGTGGTCGGGATGCACTTCTTCAACCCGGCGCCCGTCCTCAAGCTCGTCGAGGTCATCACCACCCTGCGCACCGACGAGGACGTGACCGCCGCGGTGGTGGCGCTCGCCGGGCGGATCGGCAAGAAGCCCGTCGTCGTGGGGGACCGGGCCGGGTTCGTGGCCAACTACCTGCTCTTCGGCTACTTCGTCTCGGCCCTGAAGATGCTCGAGCAGGGCCACGTCAGCCGGGAGGACCTGGACACCGCCATGCGCGTGGGCGCCGGTCTGCCGATGGGCCCCTGCACGCTGATGGACCTCGTCGGGCTGGACGTGTGCCACCACATCGGCGAGGTCATCTACGCCCACAGCCGCAGCCCCATGCACGCGCCGAGCACGCTGCTCGAGCGGATGGTCACCGCCGGGCTGCTGGGCCGCAAGAGCGGCCGCGGCTTCTACACCTACGCCGCGCCGGGCAGCGGGCAGGTCGTCGAGGACGAGCAGACCCCGTCCACCGCCGCGGCGACGGACCTGTCCGCCGTCGGGGTCGTGGGCACGGGCGAGCTGGCCGACGAGCTCGTCTCGCGGCTCCAGGACGGCGGGTATGCGGTCACCCGCGTGGAGGACCCCGCCGACCGGGCGGAGCTCGCCCGGCTCGCGGACGTCGGCCTCGTCGTCGAGGCCCAGGCACCCGCCCCGCCGCCGGGCGAGGAGGAGCTGGCCGACGCGCAGGCCTGGGTGGAGGCGACCGGCGAGGACCTGTGGGAGGCACTGGGCGAGGTCGTCGGCCCCGGCGCGGTGCTGACCACGGTCAACCCCGAGGCGGCCGTCGCCGTCGGCGCCCTGTCCGGGCGGCCGGAGCAGGTGGCCGTGCTCCAGGTCCACGCCCCCACCGGCAACGGCCAGGTGGTCGAGATCGGCCGGTCCTCGGCGACCGACGACGCCACGGTCGCCCTGCTGCGCGAGGTCGTCACCCGGATCGGCGCCGAGCCGGTCGTCTGCCGTGACCGGTCGGGCATGGTCGTGGACGCCCTGCTCGTGCCGCACCTCAACGACGCGGTCCGGATGCTCGACGAGGGCTACGCGGGCGTGGCGGACATCGACACCGCCCTCCAGCACGGCCTGGGCTACCCGACGGGGCCGTTCGCGATGATCGACCAGATCGGGGCGGACGAGGTGCTCGCGGTCTGCGAGGAGCTCTCGGCCGGCGGCACCGGGCTCCCGGCGGACGCCCTGCGCCCGTCCCCGCTGCTCCTGGAGCACGTCCTGCTGGACCGCCCCTTCACCTCCTGACGGGCCGACCGTGGCTCCCCGGTCCAACCGTCCCCGGCGCCGGGGACGGCCGGTCCCCGGGCGTGCGGGCTCGCCCGCACCCGGGCCCCGGGGCCCGACGGTCGTGGAGGTCGCCTGGGCGGGCCAGGTGTGGGCCATCCGGCAGGTCGGGCCGACCGGCACCGGCCGGGTCTACCGCTGCCCCGGCTGCCAGCACGAGGTCGGCGCCGACGTGGCCCACACCGTGGTCTGGCCGGTGGACGGGATGCAGCAGCTGGACAACCGCCGGCACTGGCACACGGTGTGCTGGTCGGCCCGGGAGCGTCGGCGCCCGGGCGGGTCGTTCGCCTGACCGTCGTCGTCAGGTGCGCTGCTGCCGGGGGACGATCACCTCGTGGTAGAGCAGGAGCAGGCCCGCCGCCACGGGGATGGCGATGAGCGCGCCGAGCACCCCGAGGAGGGTGCCGCCGACCAGGACCGCCACGACGGTCACCGCGCCGGGCACGGACACCGTCCGCCGCATGATGTTGGGCACGATGACGTAGTTCTCCACCTGCTGGTACACCACGTAGTAGACGATGACCACGAGCACCGTCGTGGGGGAGACGGTCAGCGCCACGAGCCCGACGATGATGGCGCCCAGGGTGGCGCCGATCATGGGGATGAGGCCCAGCAGCCCGACGAGCACCGCGAGGACGGCCGGGTAGGGGATCCCCATGATCTGCATCATGACCCAGGAGCAGGCGGCGTTGATCGTGGCCACCGCGCTCTGCCCCAGGGCGTACCCGCCGACCCGCCGCATGATCTCCTCCGCCAGGCCGACGACCCGGGGACGACGGCTGCTGGGCACGAGGAGGAAGGCGGCCTCCTTGACGGTGGGCAGGGTGGCGAGCAGGTACAGCGTGAGGATCACCGAGGTCAGCAGACCCACGAGGCTGCCGGCGACCCAGCCGGCCGCCCCCAGCACGCCGCCGAAGACGGTGGAGATGGTGCGCCCGTCCGTGGCCAGGCGGTCGGCCTCCTCGGTGAGCCGTCCGGAGAGGTCGTAGCGGGCGTCCAGGTCGGCCAGCCAGGGCTGGCCGCCGAGGTTCTGCAGGTAGGAGGGGAACTTCTCCACCAGGGCCCCGGCCTGCGCCACGATGGGGGGGACGACGAGCAGACCGACGACGGTGACCACCGCCACCAGGCCCAGGAACACGACGAGGACCGCAGGCCCCCTCGTGAACCCTCTCCGGGTGAGCCACTGCACGACCGGGTCGAGCGCGAGGGTGACGAACAGGGCCACGAGCAGGAAGGTGAACACGGAGGTCAGCCGGGTCAGGTTCTGCACGAGCAGCCAGGCGAGCAGGGCGCCCAGGGCGAAGGTGAACCCGACGTAGAACGGGGAGGCGAGCGACCAGCTGCGACCGGCCCGGGGGTCCTGGTCCGCGGTGCCGGGGGCCGAGGCGTCGACCGCCCCCGGCGGCGGGACGCCGGGGACCACCGTCACGGGGGCGACCACCTGGTCGCGCAGCTCCTGCTGGAGCCGGTTGCTCTCGGCGAGGAGGGTCAGCTGGCGCTCGCGGTAGTCCTGCCAGCGGCGCACGGCGCGCCGTCCGGCCCGGGGGACGTGGTGGGGGCGCAGCCGGCGCAGCATCCGGCGGCCGCGGACCAGCCTCGTGCTGCCTCGGCTCACCCGGCAGGCTCCACCAGCTCGACGAGCACCCCGCCGGCGTCCTTGGGGTGGATGAAGTTGATCCGCGACCCCGCGGTGCCCAGCCGGGGCTCGTCGTAGAGCAGCCGCAGCCCGCGCTCCCGCAGGAGCGCGCAGACGGCGTCGACGTCGGCCACCCGGTAGGCCAGCTGCTGCAGGCCCGGCCCGGACCGGTCGAGGAACCTCGCGATCGTCGAGTCCGGACCGGTCGGGGCCAGCAGCTGGATCATCGTGGGCGGCGCGCCGCCGCCGGTGTCGGCCGGGCCGACCGCCACCATCGCCTCCCGCACCCCCTGCTCGGGGTTGGTCTCCTCGTGCACGACCCGGTTGCCCAGGACCTCCTGGTGGAAGGTGATCGCGGCGTCCAGGTCGGGCACGGCGATGCCCACGTGGTCGATCGCGAGGAGGAACGGACCGAGCACGCTCTGCGCCGAGGGGTCCTGCGGGCCGGGGGTAGCGCTCATGACCACAGACTAGGCCCGGTGCCCGACACGGGTGGGGACGGGCGGCATACTCCCACCCCATGGACTCTCTCCTCATCCGCGGGGTGCGTGTCGTGCCGCTCGACGGAACGGCGCCCGACCCGTCCGGCACGCCCGTCGACGTCCTCGTCGAGGACGGAACGGTGACCGAGGTCGCCCCGACCCTGCCCCGGCCGCCCGGCGGGGAGCAGCTGGAGGGCGGCGGGCGGTGGGTCCTGCCGGGGCTGTGGGACCACCACGTCCACGTGCGCCAGTGGGGCCTCGTGCGCAGCCGGCTCGACCTGTCGGGCGCCCGGGACGCGGACGAGGCCGTCGACCTGGTGCGGCGGCGGCTGGCGGAGGGGAACCTGCCGACGAGCGGGGTGCTCACCGGGTGGGGGCACCGACCCGCGACCTGGGGGCGCGACCCCTCGACGGCGGACCTGGACGCGGTCGCCCCCGACGTCCCCGTCGTCCTCATCAGCGGGGACGGCCACCACGGGTGGCTCAACTCGCGGGCCATGGACCTGCTCGGTGCGCCCCGGCGCGACGGCGTCATCGCCGAGGCCGAGTGGTTCGCCGTCTACGAACGCCTCGGCGGACTGCCCGGCGCCCACGACGAGGCGGAGGCCGGGGTGGCCCTGGCGCTGGCGGACGCCGTCGCACTGGGGGTCGTCGGCATCACCGACCTGGAGTTCGGCCGGCCCTGGGCGCACTGGCGCGACCGGGTGGCCGAGCACCTGCCGGCCCTGCGGGCCCGCGTGGGGGTCTATCCCGAGGGCCTGGAGGAGGTCCTGGCCGCAGGGGTGCGGACGGGCGACACGATCCGTGCCACCGACGGGCTGGTCACCATGGGTCCGCTGAAGATCATCAGCGACGGGTCGTTGAACACCCGGACGGCCTGGTGCTGCCAGCCCTACGCCGACGGGGCCAGCCTGGCCGAGCCGGCCGGGGCGCCCAACCTCGGCGGCGAGGAGCTGGTGGACCTGCTGGCCACCGCGCGCAGGGCCGGGCTGGAGGTGGCCCTGCACGCCATCGGGGACGCCGCCGTCCACCAGGCGCTGACGGCCTTCGGCCGGACCGGGGCCAGGGGCGGGATCGAGCACGCCCAGCTGGTCGCGGTCGAGGACCTGGACCGGTGGCGCCGGCTGCCCGTGCGGGCCAGCGTCCAGCCGGCCCACCTGCTCGACGACCGGGTCGTGACCGAGCAGTGCTGGCCCGACCGCACCGACCGGACGTTCACGCTGCGCAGCTTCCTCGACCGCGGCATCGAGGTGGTCCTCGGCTCCGACGCCCCGGTCTCGCCCCTGGACCCCTGGCTGGCCGCGGCGGCCGCCGTGCACCGCGGTCCCCTCGACGGCGAGAACTGGCACCCGGAGCAGGCGCTCACCCCGGTCGAGGCCCTCGCGGCCTCCGTGGACGGACGACGGGTGCGGGCCGGCGCCCCCGGGGACCTGGTGCTCCTGGAGGACGACCCGCTCGGGGCGCCCGGGGCGACCTCGGCCGAGCAGGCGCGTCGGCTGCGGGCGACGAGGGTCTCGGCGACGGTCGTGGCCGGGACCCTGATCCACGGGGGCTGAGGACCCGGCCGGGGCCCGCCGGGAGCGTCCGGTCGGCGCACTACAGTGGGAGGCAGCACCGCTTCCACCACCGACGCCGGAGGTTCTTCCCGATGAGCACGTCCGCCCCCACCACGTCCGTCCTCGTCGCCGGGGCCCGCACCCCGATGGGCCGCCTGCTCGGCTCGCTCTCGGGGTTCAGCGGGGCCGAGCTCGGCGGGTTCGCGATCGAGGGGGCCCTGGAGAAGGCCGGGGTCTCCGGCGACCAGGTCGACTACGTGATCATGGGCCAGGTGCTCACCGCCGGTGCCGGCCAGATCCCGGCCCGGCAGGCCGCCGTGAAGGCGGGCATCCCCATGGACGTGCCCGCCCTCACCGTCAACAAGGTGTGCCTCTCCGGGATCGACGCCATCGCCCTGGCCGACCAGCTGATCCGCGCCGGCGAGGTCGAGGTGGTCGTCGCCGGCGGTCAGGAGTCGATGTCCAACGCCCCGCACCTGCTGGAGAAGTCCCGCAGCGGCTACAAGTACGGCGACGTCACCGTGCGCGACCACATGGCCTACGACGGCCTCTGGGACGCCTTCACCGACCAGGCCATGGGCAACCTCACCGAGGGGGCCAACTGCGGGTCGGCGGAGTTCACCCGCGAGGAGCAGGACGCCTTCGCCGCGCGCAGCCACCAGCTCGCCGCGAAGGCGTGGGAGGAGGGCCGCTTCGACGAGGAGGTCGTGACGGTGCAGATCCCGCAGCGCAAGGGCGACCCGGTCGCCTTCAAGACCGACGAGGGGATCCGGGGCGACACGACGGTCGAGTCGCTCTCCCGGCTGCGCCCGGCCTTCAGCAAGGACGGGACGATCACCGCCGGCTCCGCCTCCCAGATCTCCGACGGCGCCGCCGCGGTGGTCGTCATGAGCAAGGAGAAGGCCCAGGAGCTCGGCCTGAGCTGGATCGCCGAGATCGGCGCCCACGGCATGGTGGCCGGCCCGGACTCGACCCTGCAGAGCCAGCCCGCGCGCGCGATCGCCAAGGCCTGCGCGAAGGAGGGCCTGGCCCCCACCGACCTGGACCTCGTCGAGATCAACGAGGCCTTCGCCGCCGTCGGGCTGGCCGCCTCCAAGGAGCTGGGCCTGGACCCGGAGAAGGTCAACGTCAACGGCGGGGCCATCGCGATGGGCCACCCGATCGGCATGTCCGGCGCGCGCATCCTCCTCCACCTGGCCCTCGAGCTGCAGCGCCGCGGCGGAGGGGTGGGCGCCGCCGCCCTGTGCGGCGGCGGGGGCCAGGGCGACGCCCTCATCGTCCGGGTGCCGGCGCAGCAGGCCTGACGTCCGCAGAGGGTATGCGGTGCACCCGGGCCGGGTGCACCGCATACCCTCTGCGACGCTGGTCCCATGCGATCGAGACGGAAGGTCGACGTCCCCGCCCTGGTCGAGCAGGCCCGGGCGGGCAGCCCGCGTGCCCTGGGCCGGCTGCTCACCCTGGTGGAGAACGGCGACCCGGCCCTGCGGGAGGCGATGGCCGCCCTGGCCCCGCACGCCTCGGGGGCCCGCACGATCGGGCTGACGGGAAGCCCCGGGGTGGGCAAGTCGACCTCGACCGGGATGCTCGTGCGGGCCCTGCGGGACCGGGACCTGCGGGTGGCCGTGCTGGCGGTCGACCCCTCCAGCCCGTTCTCCGGAGGAGCGCTGCTGGGCGACCGGATCCGGCTGGTGGACCACGCCCTGGACGAGGGCGTCTACATCCGGTCGATGGCCTCGCGGGGCCACCTCGGCGGGCTGGCGCGGGCGACGCCGCAGGCGCTGCGGGTGCTCGACGCGGCCGGCTACGACGTGGTCCTCGTCGAGACCGTCGGGGTCGGCCAGAGCGAGGTCGAGGTCGCCGGTCTGGCCGACACCACCCTCGTGCTGCTGGCGCCCGGGATGGGCGACGGGGTGCAGGCCGCCAAGGCGGGGATCCTGGAGATCGGGGACGTCTTCGTCGTCAACAAGGCCGACCGGGACGGGGCCGACGCCACCGTCCGGGAGCTGCGCCACATGATCTCCCTCGGCGACCGCACCGAGCCCCACCTGTGGCGGCCGCCCGTGGTGAAGACGGTCGCGGACCGCGGCCAGGGGGTCGAGGAGCTCATGGCGGCCCTCGACAAGCACTGGTCGTGGCTGGGGGAGCACGGCGAGCTGGAGCGCCGCCGCCGCGAGCGGGCGGCCCGCGAGGTCGAGGCCCTGGCGCTGGCCCGGCTGCGGGAACGGCTGGGGGACGAGCACGGCGGGGGGATCCTGGCGACGGCCGTCGGCGAGGTGCTGGCCGGCCGGCTCGACCCCTACGCGGCCGCGGACACGGTCGTCGAGCAGACCCTCGGCCGCTGACCCTGGGGGTGCCGGGCGGCCTCGGTACGGTGGGGCCATGGCTCTCTTCGCGTTCTCCGTCGCCCCGTCCGTGGCCGGCGACGGCTCCGGGTCGGTCAGCGAGGCCGTCGCCGACGCCGTCCGGGTGGTCCGCGAGTCCGGTCTGCCCTACGAGCTCACCTCGATGTTCACCACCGTCGAGGGGGAGTGGGACGAGGTGATGCCGGTGGTCCGCGCGGCCTGCGACGCCGTCGCGGCCCACGGCCCGCGCGTCTCGCTCGTGCTCAAGGCCGACCTGCGCCCGGGGCACACGGACCAGCTGCGCACCAAGGTGGAGCGGGTCCGTGCCCACCTGACGGAGGACCCCCGGTGAGCGCACCCGGGGAGCCCGACCCGGCGGCATACCTGCTGCGGGACCCGGTCATGGCGGACGTCGAGCCGTTCGCGCAGCTGCACGCCCGCGTCTGGCAGGAGACCTACCGCGGGCTCATGGACGACGAGGTCGTCGACGGGCTGTCGGCGGACACCTTCCGGCCGCTGTGGTACTCCGTGGCCCAGGCCTACGCCCGCGACGCCGTCCCCGCGGACGGGCGCCGTATCAGGGTGGCGGTGCTCGGCGACGATCCCGCGGGCTGGCTCATGTGCGGCCCGGCGCGCGACGAGGACGCACCGACGCCCGACCAGCTGTGGGCGCTCAACGTGGCGCCCGGGCACCAGGGCAGGGGCCTGGGCGCCCGGCTCATGGCCGAGGTGCTCGGGCCGGGCCCGGCCTACCTGTGGCTGGCCGAGGGCAACGACCGGGCGGTCCGGTTCTACCGGCGTCACGGGTTCGAGCTCGACGGGGCGGTGTCGGACGACCGCCACGCGGGCGTCCGGGAGGCGCGGATGGTGCGTCGGGGCTGATCAGCCCAGCACCCCGGTCAGGCTGAGCAGGAAGAGCACGGCGAACCCGGCGAGGAAGGCCAGGCCCGCCCACGAGAGCGCGCGCAGGCCGGGGGAGAGCCGGTGCTCGTGCCGCACGAGGGAGAAGTTCAGCCAGGCGAACACCGGGGCCGTGAGGAAGGCGCTGATCATCGCGAACCGCAGCATGCCCGCCAGCTGGGCGCTCATGAAGATGACGATGACCAGGCCGACGACGGCGATGAGGGTGATCCAGGTGTCCTTGGCCCGGCGGCTCATCCGCGGCTGCCCCCGGAGCAGGCGCAGCGACTCGGCGCACGCGCGGCCGTAGCCGTCGACCACGCTGATGATCGTCCCGAACATCGTCACGAACGCGACCACCGCCATGAGGGGGACGGCCCACTGCCCGATGGCCTCGCCGTACATGCCCATGAGCTGCGGGATGTAGGCGCCGCCGGCCATCTCCAGCTCCTCCCCGCTGCCGTACTGGACGAACACGCCCAGGGCCAGGAAGAACAGGGCCAGGATCCCGGACACCACGTAGCCGGTGGTGAAGTCGAACAGGATCCCGTCCCGGGACAGGCGGCGGTCCTGCGCCTTGGCCTTGACCCACAGCGAGTTGAGCGCGCTGATCTCCACCGGGGCGGGCATCCAGCCGACGAGGGCGACGAGGAAGGGCAGGGTGGCCAGCGTCCACGGCGAGGGGTCCACGAAGCCGGCCTCCCGCACCGGGGTGCGTCCCGCGGCCATGACCACCGCCACGACGGTGCCCAGGGCCAGCGTGACCACGATGACCTTGGTGACGCCGTCGAGCGCCTTGTAGTGGCCGCCGACCAGCAGCAACCAGGTGAGCCCCATGAGGGCGGCCGCGAGCACGGGCACCCCCAGCCCCCAGGAGGAGGGCAGGATCCACGCGAGGATCACCGTCCCGAGGAGGGTGACGCCGGCGGTGGAGATGACCGACGACAGCGCGGACAGCACGAAGAAGACGAGCAGGTAGGGCCGGCCCTTGCGGGCATACCCCTCGACGAGGCTCAGCCCGGTCTCGGCGGTGTACTCCGGACCGAACCGGAAGAAGGGGTACTTCAGCACGAGGGCGAGCACGATGACCAGCCCCAGCTGCCAGCCGAAGAGCGCCCCCGCCTGGGTCGAGGAGACCAGGTGCGAGGCCCCGATCGCGGCCGAGGCCGCGAGCAGGCCGGGTCCGAGGGCGGCCAGCCGGGAGGCCCACGGGCGGTCGGTGTCGGCGGTGGCGGCGCTGGTCGACATGCCCAGGAAGACTACTGCCGTCCGGTGTCGTCGTCGCGTGGTAGGCAGGGGGCGTGGAGCAGCGACGCACCTTCTACCCCGAGATCGAGCCGTATGCCGTGGAGCACCTGCCCGTGGGGGACGGGCACGAGATCTACGTCGAGCAGTCCGGCAACCCCGACGGCCGCCCGGTGGTCTTCGTGCACGGCGGCCCGGGCAGCGGCACCTCGCCCCGGCAGCGTCGGGTGTTCGACCCGGAGCGCTACCGGATCGTGCTCGTCGACCAGCGGATGGCGGGTCGGTCGCGGCCGCACGCCTCCACCACCGTGGACCCCCGGGTGTGGGCGACGAACACGACCTGGCACCTGGTCGAGGACCTGGAACGGGTGCGTGAGCACCTCGGGGTGGACCGGTGGCAGGTGTTCGGCGGCTCGTGGGGCTCCACCCTGTCGCTGGCCTACGCGCAACGGCACCCGGAGCGGGTCGGCGAGCTGGTGCTGCGGGGCATCTTCACCCTGCGCCGGGCGGAGCTGGCGTGGATGTACGAACGCGGCCACCTCGAGCACGTCTACCCCGACCACTGGGCCGACTACGTCGCCCCCGTCGCCCCGGACCGCCGGCACGCGATGATGGAGGCCTACCACGAGCTGCTCTTCGACCCCGACCCGCAGGTGCACCTGCCGGCGGCGGTCGCCTGGAGCGGCTGGGAGTCGAGGATCATCACCGTCCAGCCGGACGAGGATGGCTACGCCAAGGCCACCGAGCCGGCCCAGGCGCTGGCCTTCGCCCGGATCGAGAACCACTACTTCACCCACGGCGGCTTTCTGCGCGAGGGCCAGCTGCTGGCGGACGCGGACCGGCTCTCCGCCGTGCCCACCGTCATCGTCCAGGGCCGCCTGGACATGTGCACCCCGGCCCGCACGGCCTTCGACCTCGCCGCCCGCATGCCGCACGCGGAGTTCGTCGTGGTCCCCGACGCCGGGCACGCGTTCTCCGAGCCGGGCACCCTCGACGCCCTGGTCCGGGCCACGGACCGCTTCGCCGCGGGGTGACGGAGGTGGGGTCGGGGGAGTTCTTCGACGCGGAGACCGGCGGTCTGCTGCGGCTGGAGCTGCGCAGCGTGGACGGGCGCGACTTCAGCCTGCTGCGCCGCTTCGGCTACCGCTCGCCCGACCACCCCGAGCCCTTCGTCGTCCCCACCGACCTGGACACCTTCACCACCGACCTGGCCTCGGTGCCCCACCTGTTCACCTGGCTGGTGCCGGTGAGCGGGGAGTTCCTGCCCGCGGCGGTGCTGCACGACGCCCTCGTGCGGCCCGGGTCGCACGAGGGACCGGCGGTCGACCGGCACGAGGCCGACCGCCTCTTCCGCACGGCCATGGTCGAGCTGGGCACCGGCCGGGTCCGCGCCTGGCTGATGTGGGCGGCGGTGACCCTGGGGACGCTCTGGGCCGGCCGGGACCCGTGGCACCGCACCCGGCTGGTGGCGGTGCTGGGCCTGGTGGCCCTCGTGGGGGTGCTGGCCACCCTGGACTTCCTCGACGTCCTCGACGTGCTGCCGTGGATGGGGGACCGGCCCTGGCAGCAGGAGCTGGTCCTCGGGGCGGTCTTCGCCGTCCTGGTCCCCTCGGTCCTGGCCCTGTCCTGGGGCCGCTACTGGCAGGCCGGGGTGATCAGCGGGGTCGCGTTGGCGCTGCTCCTGCACGTGACGGCCGTCCTGCTGGTCCTCTACGGCGGGTACCAGCTGCTGGAGCGGTGGGTGAGCGGTCCCGCGGACCGGCGGGGGGTGCGGACCAGGGACCTGGGAGGTTCCTGATTTGGCGCGGGAGGCCGGGGGTGTTTACCGTTTCGTTATGAAACTTCCCCGTCTGACCGCCGCGGTCGCCCTGACCTCGGCGCTCGCGCTCTCCGCCTGCACCGGTGGGGACGGCTCCTCCGACGCCTCCTCCGCCGACGACGCGACCGGCGCCACCGCCACGGACGGCCCCGCGACGACCGCCGGCCCGGACGCGGACGGGGCCACCGCGACCTCCGAGGGGGCCGACGCCGACGACAGCACCGCCACGGCCGACGTCGCCGCGACCTCGGGCGACACGGAGGACGAGACGGTCGCCATGAGCACCGACGAGGCGACCGCGGTCATGAGCGTCGAGGACGCCGAGCAGGTCGCCGCCACCATCCTGGAGCGGCGGCACGCGGCACTCCGGGGCGACGGGGACGAGGTCGTGGACGACCACCGCAAGTCCGTCATGGGCTCGGCCCGGGACGCGGCGGAGGCCGCGGACGTCCTGGAGGCCGTCAACGGCGAGTCGGCGGAGGCGGAGATGGACGCCCCGGCCGAGCCCAACGTCCTGGCGATCAGCCGCGAGGACGGGGAACTGCCCCAGTTCCTGCTCGTGCAGACCGTGCCCGACGACGGGGTGCCGGTGCTGCACCTCATGGAGAGCCGCACCGGGGAGCAGGAGGACTTCCGGATCATCTGGGAGGCCCCCATGCTCCCGGGGACCTCCGTGCCCACCTTCGACCCCCGGTCGGTCGGCACCCCCGTGCTGCGCGAGGGCAAGGGAGACCTGCTCGTCGCCCCGCGGGACACGCTGAAGGAGATCGCCGCCTACACCAGCTGGCCGCAGCCGGAGGAGATCCCCGAGTACCGCACCCACGGCTACAGCCCGGCCGTCCGGGACGCCGCCGAGGAGCAGGCGGCCGCGGTGGAGGGCAGGGCCACGCTGCAGGAGAGGAACTGGCTCATCTCCGACGACACCAAGACCCTGCTGTTCGAGGACGGGTCGGCGTTCGTCATCGGGACGCTCCTGCGCGACACCACGTTCACCGTCGAGCCCGACGTGGTGCTCACGCCGCCGGAGGCCTTCACCACCCTGGCCGGCATCGACGAGGTCACCGAGGAGGCCGTCCTGCGCACCATGGTGTTCATGGGGGTGCGGGTACCCGCCGAGGGCGAGGAGTTCACCCCCGAGATGATCGCCGTCCGCGAGCAGCTCGTCGAGGCCTGGGGGTCCTGACCGGCGCGTTCACCGCATACCCTGGGGAGCCAGCACCCGACCCGCACCACCGTCGTACGAGGAGCCTCCATGTCCCAGCAGCCCTTCTCCGCCGCTGCCCTGAGGGGTGCCGTCGACCTGTCCCGCCTCGGCGGCGGGAACGGCCGGCCCGGCGCCCCCGCGTCCGCCCCCGGTGCTGCGGCTCAGGCGGCGTCGGCGCCGGCCGGCGGCGGCACCGGTCAGGCCGGTGACGGCGTCCCCGGGCGCAGCGGGGCGCTCGTGCACGCCGACGACGCCAGCTTCGAGGCGGTCGTCAACGCCAGCCTGACCACCCCCCTGGTGCTGGTGCTGTGGACCCCGCAGGTGCCCGAGTCGGTGCAGCACCTGCGCGAGCTGGCCCAGGCAGCCCGGGACAAGGAGGGACGCTTCCAGGTCGTCGGCGTCGACCTGGCGGCCGCCCCCGGGGTCATGCAGGCCCTCACCCCCGTGCTGCAGCAGACCTTCGGGCAGGTCACCGCGCTGCCCGTGGTGATCGGCCTCGTGGGCGGCCAGCCGATGCCCTTCTACCTGGGCGTGCAGCCGATGAGCCAGGTCGACCAGCTGCTCGACCAGTTCCTGCAGGCGGCGGTGACGAACGGGGTCACCGGGCGGGTCGAGCTGGCCGACGCCGACGCAGCGGGCGGGGAGGCGGACGAGGACGCGGAGGCCGAGCTGCCCCCGCTGCACCAGGCGGCCTACGACGCCGTCGAGCGCGGGGACTGGACGGCGGCCCAGCAGGCCTACGAGCAGGCTCTCCGGGAGGACGCGGGCGACGAGCAGGCCCGTCTCGGCCTGGCCCAGGTGCAGCTGCTGGAACGCACCAGCCGGATGGACCTGACCGCCGTGCGCCAGGCCGCGGCCGACCGGCCCACCGACGTGCAGGCTCAGCTGGACGCCGCCGACCTGGACGTCGTGGGCGGGCACGTGGAGGACGCCTTCGTCCGCCTCGTGGACCTCGTGCGGGCCACCACGGGGGAGGACCGCGACCGCGTGCGGACCCACCTGCTGGGCCTGTTCGACGTCGTCGGCAGCTCCGACCCGCGGGTCGGCAAGGCGCGCAGCGCCCTGATGAGCGCCCTGTTCTGACCGACGCTCAGCCCTTCAGGGCGGCGTCCACGACCTCCTGGGCGTCGGCCTGCACCTGCGCCAGGTGCTCCGGACCGCGGAACGACTCCGCGTAGATCTTGTAGACGTCCTCGGTGCCGGACGGGCGGGCGGCGAACCACGCGTTCTCCGTCGTCACCTTCAGCCCGCCGACCGCCGCCCCGTTGCCGGGGGCCTCGGTGAGCACCGCGGTGATCGGCTCGCCGGCCACGGCGTCCGCGGAGACGTCCGAGGGGGAGAGGGCCTTGAGCCGGGCCTTGGCCTCCCGGTCAGCCGGGGCGTCGATCCGGGCGTAGGCGATCTCGGCGCCGCCCCCGAGCTGCTCGACGAGCTCGGCGTAGCGCTGCGAGGGGGTCCGGCCCGTCCGGGCGATGATCTCGCTGCCCAGCAGCGCGAGGATGATCCCGTCCTTGTCCGTCGACCAGGTCGAGCCGTCGCGGCACAGGAACGAGGCCCCGGCGGACTCCTCGCCGCCGAACGCCACGGACCCGTCGAGCAGGCCGGGGACGAACCACTTGAAGCCCACCGGCACCTCGACCAGGCGCCGGCCCAGGGAGGTGGCCACCCGGTCGATCATCGAGGACGACACGAGCGTCTTGCCGATGGCCGCGTCCTGGGGCCAGTCCGGCCGGGCGCCCCCGAAGAGGTGGTCGATCGCCACCGCGAGGTAGTGGTTGGGGTTCATCAGGCCCCCGTCGGGGGTGACGATCCCGTGCCGGTCGGCGTCCGCGTCGTTGCCGGTGGCGATGTCGTACCGGTCCCGGGCGGCGATGAGCGAGGCCATCGCGTCGGCCGAGGAGCAGTCCATCCGGATCTTGCCGTCCCAGTCCAGCGTCATGAAGCGCCAGGTGGGGTCGACGAGCGGGTTGACGACCGTGAGGTCCAGCCGGTGCTCCTCGGCGATCGCCCCCCAGTAGTCCACCGCGGCCCCGCCGAGCGGGTCGGCCCCGATCCGCACGCCCGCCTCGCGGACGGCGTCGAGGTCGAGGACTCGCGGCAGCGCCCGGACGTACTCGCCGAGGAAGTCGTAGCTGCCGGCGCTGCCCCGGGCCCGGGCGAAGGGCACCCGGCGGACGCCGTCCAGCCCGGCGCGCAGGAGGGCGTTGGCCCGGTCGGCGATCCATCCGGTGGCGTCGGTGTCCGCCGGGCCGCCGTGCGGCGGGTTGTACTTGAACCCACCGTCCCGGGGCGGGTTGTGCGAGGGGGTCACCACGATGCCGTCCGCGTCGCTGCCGCCGGAGCCCTCCCGGTTGTGCGCCAGGATCGCCCTGGACACCGCCGGGGTCGGGGTGTAGCGGTCGGTGGCGTCGACGAGGACGGTCACGTCGTTGGCGACGAGCACCTCCAGCGCGCTGGCCCAGGCCGGCTCGGACAGCGCGTGGGTGTCCCGGCCCAGGAACAGCGGCCCGGTCGTGCCCTGCTGCCTCCGGTACTCGCAGATGGCCTGGGTCGTGGCCAGGATGTGCGCCTCGTTGAACGCCGTGTCCAGCGCGCTGCCGCGGTGCCCGGAGGTCCCGAAGGCCACCTGCTGGTCGACGTCCTCCGGGTCGGGGACCCGCGTGTAGTAGGCCGTCACCAGGGAGGCGACGTCGACCAGGTCCTCGGGCCGGGCCGGTTGTCCGGCGCGCTCGTGCCGTGCCATCGTGCTCGCTCCTCAGCTCTGCCGGGTGTCGGGGTATGCCGTGCCGTCGGCGTCGGCGTCGTCGGCGGTGTCGGTGTCGGGGACCTCCCCGGGGTAGCCCGGGTCCACGGGCTCCCGGAGCCGGGTGTCCGGCGTCGCGTCGTCCCCGTCCGGCTCCGCTGTCGGGGCGTCGGTCGTCCCCTCGTCCACGGCGCCCGGGGTCCCGGTGTCCGTGGTGGCCGTGGGGATCGGCTCGTCGGTGGTCCGTGAGCCGTCCTCGACCGCCTCGAGGCCGGACACCTCCGAGACCGCGGCCGTGGCGGGCGGCTCCTCGTCGGCCTGCTCGATCTGGGCGGGCGGCTCCTCCTCGGCCTCGACCGGGTCGGGCACCAGCCAGATCGCACCCATCGGCGGCACGGTGACCAGGGCCGACCACGGCTGCCGCTGGTGCGGCTCGTCGTAGGCCTGGACGGCACCCATGTTGCCCTGGCCGGACCCGCCGTAGACCTCGGCGTCGGTGTTGAGCACCTCGCGCCACCGGCCGCCGTAGGGCAGGCCGACGTGCACCTGGTGCTGGGGCACCCCGCTGAAGTTCACGACCACGGCCACGACCGGCCGCAGCCCGTCCGGGCCCTCGTTGCCCCACCGCAGGTAGGAGTAGAGGTTGCGGTGGGCGTCGTTGGCGTCCAGCCAGGCGAAGCCGTCCTCGTGGTGGTCGATCTGCCACAGGGCGGGCAGCTCGTCGTAGAGCCGGTTCAGGTCGCGCACGAGCCGCTGCACACCGCCGTGGTCGGGCCGCTCGGTGAGCTCCCACGACAGGGTGCCCCCGTCGGCCCACTCCCGGTCCTGGGCGAACTCGCTGCCCATGAAGAGCAGCTGCTTGCCCGGGTGGCTCCACTGGTAGGCCAGGAAGGCCCGGGTGGTGGCGAACTTCTGCCAGGAGTCGCCGGCCATCTTGCGCAGCAGCGACCCCTTGCCGTGCACGACCTCGTCGTGGCTGATCGGCAGGATGTACTTCTCGCTGTAGGCGTAGACGAGCGAGAACGTCAGCGCATGGTGGTGGTGCGCCCGGGCGTAGGGCAGCTCGGCCAGGTAGCCGAGGGTGTCGTGCATCCACCCCATGTTCCACTTGAAGCCGAAGCCCAGGCCGCCCTCCTCGGTCGACGCGGTGACCCCGGGCCAGGAGGTGGACTCCTCGGCGATCATCACGACGCCGGGGTTGCGGCGGTAGGCGGTGGCGTTGGTCTCCTGCAGCAGCTCGACCGCCTCGAGGTTCTCCCGGCCGCCGTAGCGGTTGGGGATCCACTGGTCGCCCTCCCGGGAGTAATCCAGGTAGAGCATCGAGGCGACGCCGTCGACCCGCAGGCCGTCGGCGTGGAACTCCTCGAGCCAGTAGCAGGCGTTGGCGACGAGGAAGTTGCGCACCTGGGGGCGCCCGTAGTCGAAGATGTAGGAGCCCCACTCCGGGTGCCAGCCCTTGCGGGGGTCCGGGTGCTCGTAGATCGGCGTCCCGTCGAAACGGGCCAGCGCCCACGGGTCGGTGGCAAAGTGCCCGGGCACCCAGTCGAGGATGACCCCGACCCCGACCTGGTGGAGCCGGTCGATGAGGTGGCGCAGGCCGTCCTCGTGACCGAACCGGCTGTCCGCCGCGAAGTAGCCGGTGACGTGGTAGCCCCACGAGGGACCGTAGGGGTGCTGCATGACCGGCATCAGCTCGACGTGGGTGAAGCCCATCTCGCTGACGTAGGGGACGAGCTGGTCGGCGAGCTGCTCGTAGCTCAGCCCCTGCCGCCAGGACCCCAGGTGCACCTCGTAGACGCTCATCGGGCCCAGGTGGATGTCCTCCCGGGCGCGGCGCTCCATCCAGGCGTCGTCGTTCCACCGGTGGGTGGAGACGGTGACGACCGAGTCGTTGAAGGGCGGCACCTCGGTCGCGCGGGCCATCGGGTCGGCCTTGGCCCGACGGGTGCCGTCGGGGCCGGTGATGTCGTACTTGTAGTGGGCACCCGCGCCCACGCCGGGCACGAAGAGCTCCCAGACGCCGACGTCCTCGTGGACGCGCAGCGCGTGGGTGCTGCCGTCCCAGCCGTTGAAGTCCCCGACGACGTGCACGGCCAGCGCGTTGGGGGCCCAGACGGCGAAGTGGGTGCCGGTGACCTCGCCCATCTCGTCGCGCCGGGTGACCACGTGCGAGCCGAGCACCCGCCACAGCTCCTCGTGCCGGCCCTCGCCGAGCAGGTGCAGGTCGATCTCGCCGAGCATGGGCGCGTGCCGGTAGGACTCGTCGACGATCCGGCGCTCGCCCTCCCGGGTGACCGCCAGCCGGTAGGCCGGGACCTGCTCCTGCTGGACCACCGCCGCCCAGATGCCGCCGGTCTCGTGGGTCATCGGCAGCTCCCGGCCGTCGGCGAGGAGCACCGAGACCGCCTGGGCCCCGGGACGCAGCGTGCGCACGGTGACGTGGCCCTCGTGGGCGTGGGGACCCAGGACGTGGTGGGGACTGCGGTGCAGGCCGTGCACGACGTCCGTGGCCTCGTCCAGGTCGAGGGGACGGGTATGCGGTGCCGGCGGCTCCTGCGGCGGCGGCAGGGGGGTGCGACGCACCGTCCCGGGGGCGTCCGCGCCGGCCCCGGCCCCGGGGACCCCGGCCCCTCCGGCGGGACCGTCGTCCCGCACGACCCGGCCGGTCACGACCGCGGGGGAGCTGCTGGCCTCCTCCCAGGCCTGCCGGTGGCTGACCACGGGATCCAGCAGGACCCCCTCGGCGGACCGGGGCGCGGTGCCGCTGGCCGGCGGGTACTCCCGGGCGGCCGCCGGCTGCGCGACGTCCACGGACGGCGGTGGCTCCTCGCCGCCCTGGCGGGGCCCGGCGGGCAGGTCCGTCGTGATGGTCATGCCGGCGGGCGGAGGCACCGGGGCGTGGGGAAGCCCGCCGCTGGCGGGCCGGGACCCCGCCGGGGTCGGGCGGAAGGCGTCCACCATCTCCTCCGGCGGAGGGACGGGGGCATGCGGACGGCCGCCGCTGGCGGGCACGTGCGGGGAGGCCTGCTCGTCGCCCTCGGCGGTCGCGTCCTGGTCGGCGCCCGCTCCGGCCCCTGCGTAGAGCGGGGAGAGGTCCCCCGCGTCCTCGAGGAGGTCCTCGGGCCGGTCGTCCGACCCCCCGCCGGCGGCCGGGTCGGGCTCGCCGGGACCGGGGGTGGCGGCATACTCCTCCGGGAGCGCGACGCTGCGCACCTCGCCGGACTCCTCGGTCAGCGACGCGGCACCGTCCTCGGCGGACGTCCCGGCCACGCCGAAGTCGGCGGCCGAGGGACCCTGGTCCGCGCGGTGGCGGCCCGGACGCTCGTCGGAGCTCCCGTCGCCACCGTCGGCCGCCGCCACCGGGCCGGTCGGAGCCTCGTGCCGGCCGGCCCGACCGCCGGAGACCAGCCGCTGGACCGCCTCGACCGGGATCGGCACCCAGGAGGGCCGGTTGCGGGCCTCGTACACGACCTCGTAGAGCGCCTTGTCCAGCTCGAGGGCGTCGAGCAGCGTGCGCACCTGGGGGTCGTCGAGGTCGACGTCCGCAGTGGCGGCATACCCCTGGAGGTAGGCGGCGCGGGCCTCCTGGGCCCAGCCGGTGGCGTCGACGCCCTCCTGGTCGACGGTCGCGGCGGCGTAGTCGATGCTGCGGAGCATCCCGGCCACGTCGCGCAGGGCCAGGTCGGGGGCGGTGCGCTCGGCCATGGGTCGCAGCGGCTCACCCTCGAAGTCGAGCAGCACCCAGCCGCGCCCGGGGACGTGGAGCACCTGGCCGAGGTGGAGGTCGCCGTGGATGCGCTGCAGCGGCGGCAGCGGGACGTCCGCCAGCGCGTCGTAGGTCCGGTCCACGTCCTCGCGGTGGACGGCCAGCTCGTCCACCTCGGCGAAGGCGGTCCGGGCCCGCTGCCGCAGGCGCGCGACCAGCGTCTCCCGCTGCGCCTCGGCGTCCTCGGTGCCGAACGCCGCCGCGAGCGCGGTGTGCACCCGGGCGGTCGCCTCGCCCAGCTCCCGCGCCGGGGTGGACAGGTCCTCCCCCGAGCGGGCGGCGGCCAGCGCGAGCTCCCACCCGTCCCGCCCCCCGGCGATGAACTCCGAGGCCACGGCCAGGTGGCCGCTGACCTCCTGCCCGTCGGTGTCGTTCCAGCGACCCTCGACGTAGCCCAGCGGCCCCGGGACGGTGCGGTCGCCGGTCCGGGCGACGGCGGCGCACACCGTCACGTCGGGGTTCTCCCCGGCCTGGAGCACGCGGAAGAGCTTGACCAGCACGGGGCGACGGCCCTCGTGCGGGTCGACGACGATCGAGGTGTTGGACTGCTCACCGGTCAGCACCCGGCTGGCGCGCAGGGCCGGGGCGGTCCCGCCGGCGACGAGCCGTCGGGCCCGCGCGGAGGGCACGTCGTGCTCCGACCAGACGTGCTGGAGCAGCGTCTGGGCGAAGACGGGGTCGTGGGCGGCGTCGTAGACGTAGCGGGTGCCCAGCTCGGCGTGCTCCGCGGTGGCCACGAGGGCGTGGGCCAGGAAGGCCACCGGCTCGGCCCGGTAGGACAGCGGGACCTGGTAGACGACCGGCTCGGGACCCGACTCGTCGACCAGGAGGTGGTCCTCGAGCCCGACCTCGCCGAGCGGGTCCTCCCACCGGATGCCCCCGATGCGGCGCAGCAGCGGGGTGCGGCCGGTGCCGCGGTACCAGCGCTGGGTGGCGATCCACCCGGGGAGGAAGTCGTCGAAGTCGGGGGACAGGGTGGCCATCAGGAGCCCTCCTCGGAGTGGGTGGACGGCGCGGTGGGGGTGGGGCCGGCGGGCTCGACCGGCTGCAGGCCCAGCCAGAAGAAGTCGCGTGAGCCCAGGGTGAGGACGATGGTGCCGTCGTCCTCGACGTCGGGGAAGCCGTGGCCGCCGAAGAGGTCCGTCACCAGCGCCCCGTGCAGCTCCTCGGGGAGGGTGATCCGGGCCGCCTGGGGGCGCGAGGAGAGGTTGTTGACGCAGAGCACGGCGGGGTGCCCGTCGCGCTCGCTGTCGTCGTCGGCGGGCAGGGCCCGGACGAACGCCAGAACGGCGTCGTTGTCGGCCTCGCACAGCTCGAACCGGCCGACGCCGAAGACCTCGTGGGCCGCCCGCACCTGCAGCATGCCGCGGGTCCAGTGCAGCAGCGAGGAGCTGCTGGCGATCTGGGCCTCGACGTTGACGCTGTTGTAGTGGTAGACGAGCGAGCTGATCACCGGCAGGTAGAGCTTGCCCGGGTCGGCGGTGGAGAAGCCGGCGTTGCGGTCGGGCGTCCACTGCATCGGGGTGCGGACCGCGTCGCGGTCGCTGAGCCAGATGTTGTCGCCCATGCCGATCTCGTCGCCGTAGTAGAGGCACGGCGACCCCGGCAGCGACAGCAGCAGGGCGTTGATGAGTTCGATCTCGCTGCGCGAGTTGTCGAGCAGCGGCGCCAGGCGGCGACGGATGCCGATGTTGGCCCGCATCCGCGGGTCGGGGGCGTACCAGCCGTACATCGCCGAGCGCTCCTCGGCCGTGACCATCTCCAGGGTGAGCTCGTCGTGGTTGCGCAGGAAGGTGCCCCACTGCGTGCCCGGGGGGATCTGCGGCGTCTCCAGCATCACCCGGGCCACCGGCTCGGCCTTCTCCTCACGCAGGGCGTAGTAGAGCCGCGGCATGACCGGGAAGTGGAAGCACATGTGGCACTCCGGCGCCTCCTCGGTGCCGTAGTAGTCGACCACCTCCGCCGGCATCTGGTTGGCCTCGGCGAGCAGGACCCGGCCGGGGTACTCCTCGTCGACCATCTTGCGCAGCGCCGCCAGGAAGTCGTGCGTCTGGGGGAGGTTCTCGCAGTTGGTCCCCTCCTCCTCGAACAGGTAGGGGACGGCGTCCAGCCGGAAGCCGTCGATGCCCATGTCCATCCAGAACCGGACGACGTCGAACATCGCCTCCTGGACGGCCGGGTTCTCGAAGTTCAGGTCCGGCTGGTGGGAGAAGAACCGGTGCCAGAAGAACTGCCGCCGGACCGCGTCGAAGGTCCAGTTGGAGGTCTCGGTGTCGACGAAGATGATCCGGGCGTCGCTGTACTTCTCATCGGTGTCGGACCAGACGTAGAAGTCCCCGTAGGGGCCGTCCGGGTCCGACCGCGAGGCCTGGAACCACGGGTGCTGGTCGCTGGTGTGGTTCATCACCAGGTCGGTGATGATCCGGATGCCGCGGGCGTGCGCCTGGGAGATCAGCTCACGGAAGTCCGGAAGGGTGCCGAACTCCGGCAGCACGGCGGTGTAGTCCGCCACGTCGTAGCCGCCGTCGCGCAGCGGGGAGGCGTAGAAGGGCGGGATCCACAGGCAGTCCACGCCGAGCCACTGCAGGTAGTCCAGGCGGTTGATGAGGCCGGTGAAGTCGCCCGAGCCGGAGCCGGTGGAGTCGTCGAAGGCCCGCACGAGGACCTCGTAGAAGACCGCCTTGCGGAACCAGTCGGGGTCGTTCCGCAGTCCGGGCTGGTGCAGGTTGAGTCCGCGCATGAGGTGTCCTCAGTCCGTCGTCACGTGGATGATGTGCACCGGCTCGTGGCCGTAGCCGGGGCCCAGCACCACCCACGGCTCGGAGTCCCAGGTCCAGCGCTGGTCGGTGACCAGGTCGTGGGCGGTGAACGTACGCCCCCAGCCCAGGCCCAGTCCGAGCGCCGGCAGGTCCAGGTGCAGCCGGGTGCCCCGGACGTTGTGCGGGTCGAGGTTGGCCACGACGAGCACGGTGTCCTGCGCCGAGCCGTCGGCGGCCCCGCCGCCGTGCTTGGAGAAGGTGAGGACGTTCTCGTCGTCGGCGCCGTGGAAGGTGATGTTGCGCAACCAGTGCAGCGACGGGTGCTCCCGGCGGATCCGGTTGAGCGTGGTGAGCCACCCGGTGAGGTCCGTGCGCCCCGGGACGTCCTCGCCCCAGCGACGGTCCTTGAACTCGTACTTCTCGTTGTCCAGGTGCTCCTCGGCCCCCGGCCGCGGCCGGTCCTCGACGTGCTCGAACCCGGCGTAGATGCCGTAGGTGGGCACCAGGGTGGCCGCCAGCGCCGAGCGGACCAGGTGGGCCGTCGCCCCGCCCGTCTGCATGTAGGGGGTGAGGATGTCGTGCGTCGTCGGCCAGAACGAGGGCCGCATGTAGGCCGCCGTCTCGGTCGCCAGCTCGGTGACGTACTCCCGCAGCTCGGCGGCCGTGTTGCGCCAGGCGTAGTAGGTGTAGGACTGCTGGAACCCGACCTTGGCCAGGATCTGCATCATCCGGGGCTTGGTGAAGGCCTCGGCCAGCCAGATGACCTCCGGGTGGTCCACCGCCACGTCGGCGATGAGCCACTGCCAGAACTCCACCGGCTTGGTGTGCGGGTTGTCCACCCGGAAGATCTTCACGCCGTGGTCGATCCACACCTGGACGACCCGCCGGACCTCGGCGTAGATCGTCGCGGGGGCGTTGTCGAAGTTGAGCGGGTAGATGTCCTGGTACTTCTTCGGCGGGTTCTCCGCGTAGGCGATCGTCCCGTCGGCCCGGGTGGTGAAGAACTCCGGGTGCTCGCTCGCCCACGGATGGTCCGGGGAGGCCTGCAGCGCCAGGTCGAGGGCGACCTGCAGGCCCTGCTCCCGGGCGGCCTCGACGAAGGCGTCGAAGTCCTCGAAGTCCCCCAGGTCGGGGTGGATGGCGTCGTGCCCGCCCTCGGCGGCGCCGATGGCGTAGGGGGAGCCCGGGTCGTGCTCCTCGACCGTCAGGCTGTTGTTGCGGCCCTTGCGGTTGGTGGACCCGATGGGGTGCACCGGCGTGAGGTAGACCACGTCGAAGCCCATCTCGGCGATGGCCGGCAGCCGGCGGGCGGCGGTCTCGAAGGTGCCGGTGGTCCACAGCCCGGTCCGCGGGTCCTGGGTGGCCCCCTCGGAGCGCGGGAAGATCTCGTACCACGCCCCGGTCAGCGCCAGGGGGCGCTCGACCCACCAGGTGTAGCTCGGGCTGGCGCTGACGTAGTCGCGCAGCGGGGCGCGCCGGAGCACCTCCTGCACCTGCTCGTCGGTGCCGGCGGCCAGCCGTCGGGCGGGGTCGAGCGAGCTGGACCGCAGCGTGCCGATGGCGCGGTCGAGCAGGTCGGCGTCCTCCTGGGGCCGGTCGACCTCGTCGAGGGCCCGCTCGAGCACCCGGGCCCCCTCCTCGAGCATCAGCTCGACGTCGACGCCGGCCTCGACCTTGATCGTCCCGTCGTGCACCCAGGTCCCGTAGGGGTCGGACCACCCCTCCACGCGGAAGCTCCACACCCCCTCCTGGTCCGCGTGCACGACCGTCTCCCAGTGCGACAGACCGGGGTTGGTCTGCACCATCGGCACGTGGTGCTCCCGGTCGTCGGGGTCGACGAGGACGGCGGTGGCGTTGACGGCGTCGTGGCCCTCGCGCAGCACGGTGGCGGACAGGGGGAACAGCTCGCCCACCACCGAGCGGGTCGGCCGGCGGCCGGCGTCGACCACGGGCTCGACGTCCAGGACGGGGATGCGGCCGACCGGCTGCTGGCCGAAGAGGGCCAGGACGGATCGGTCGATCGGGTCGGCGTCGGGCTGGGCGGGGGGCGTGGTCGAGTCCTCGGTCACGCGCCTCACGCTACCGGGGATCGGGTGGGCCGGTCACCCTGAGGTCGGCGCTCGCGCCGCCGCCCGGCCCGTCCGTCGAGGCCGTCACCAGCACGGTGCAAGAAGTTGCAGCCCCGTCCCCTATCCTCGACCGGTGTGAAGGCTATCCGTCGGCTGCACGTACGCACCGTCCTCCCGCAGACCCTTGCCCCGCTCCACGACCTGGCGCTCAACCTGCGCTGGTCCTGGCACCCCCCGACCCGCGACATCTTCGCCAGCATCGACCCCGAGCTGTGGCAGGCCAGCGGGCACGACCCGGTGGCGGTGCTCTCCTCGCTGCGGACCGCGGACATGGACCGGCTGGCGGCCGACGAGTCGTTCGTCACCCGGGTGCACGAGGCCGCGGCGGACCTGGAGCGCTACCTGACCAAGCCCCGCTGGTACCAGCAGGAGGGCGCGGGCCGCACCGCCGAGCACGGGGACCGCGAGCTGCGGTCGATCGCCTACTTCTCCCCGGAGTTCGGGATCACCTCGGTGCTGCCGCAGTACTCCGGCGGCCTGGGGATCCTGGCCGGCGACCACCTCAAGGCGGCCAGCGACCAGGGCATCCCGATCGTGGGCGTGGGGCTGTTCTACACCTCCGGCTACTTCGCCCAGCGGTTCAACGCCGAGGGCTGGCAGCAGGAGTCCTACCCCGTCCTCGACCCCGACGACCTGCCGCTGTCGCTGCTGCGCGAGGAGGACGGCACCCCCGTCGTCGTGCGGCTGGCGATGCCGCAGGGCGGCCACCTGGACGCGCGGGTATGGCGTGCGCAGGTCGGGAGGGTGCCGCTCCTGCTGCTCGACTCGGACGTGGAGACCAACGACGCCGCCCGGCGCGAGGTCACCAACCGCCTCTACGGCGGCGGCGGCGACCAGCGGCTGGAGCAGGAGATGCTGCTGGGCATCGGCGGGGTGCGGGCGTTGCGCGCCTACTCCCGGATCACCGGCGCCCCGGAGCCGACCGTCTACCACACCAACGAGGGCCACGCCGGGTTCCAGGGCGTGGAGCGGATCAGCGAGCTGGTCTCCCGCGCGGGGCTGACCTTCGACGAGGCGCTGCGGGCGGTGCGCGCCGGGACCGTCTTCACCACGCACACCCCCGTGCCGGCCGGCATCGACCGGTTCGACGTGGACGCCATCCGGGCCCACTTCGCCGAGGACGGCTGCCAGCTCGACGGCGTCCCCCTCGACCGGCTGCTGGCCCTGGGGGCCGAGGACTACGAGGGCGGGGACCGCTCGAGGTTCAACATGGCGGTCATGGGCATGCGCCTGGGCCAGCGGGTCAACGGGGTCTCCCGCCTGCACGGCGCGGTGAGCCGGGAGATGTTCTCCGGGCTGTGGCCGGGCTTCGACCTGGACGAGGTGCCGATCGGCTCGGTCACCAACGGGGTGCACGCCGGCACCTGGGTCGACCGCAAGCTCTACGACCTGGCCAAGGCCCACCTCGGGCCGGAGACCGCCGCCCGGTCGGTCTTCACCCGCATCCACGAGGTGCCGATCGACGCGTTCTGGCGCACCAAGCGGGAGCTGCGGGCCCAGCTGATCGACGACGCCCGGGCCCGGCTGAAGACCTCCCTGCGCGACCGTGGCGTCACCGAGGCCGAGCTCGGCTGGACCGAGGACGTCCTCGACCCCGACGCGCTGACGATCGGCTTCGCCCGGCGCGGCGCGACGTACAAGCGCCTGACCCTCATGCTGCGCGACCCGGAGCGGCTCAAGAAGCTGCTCAACGACCCCGAGCGCCCGGTGCAGCTGCTCATCGCGGGCAAGTCGCACCCGGCCGACGACACCGGCAAGGCGCTCATCCAGCAGATGGTGCGCTTCACCGACGACCCCGAGGTCCGCGGCAAGATCCTCTACCTGCCCAACTACGACATCGCCATGGCCCAGCAGCTCTACCCCGGCTGCGACGTGTGGCTGAACAACCCGCTGCGTCCGTTCGAGGCCTGCGGCACCTCCGGGATGAAGGCCGCCCTCAACGGCGCGCTCAACCTGTCCATCCTCGACGGGTGGTGGGACGAGTGGTACGACGGCCAGAACGGCTGGGCCATCCCCACCGCCGACGGCGTCGAGGACCCCGACCGACGGGACGACCTCGAGTCGGCAGCCCTCTACGAGCTGCTCGAGCGGACGGTCGTGCCGACCTTCTACGACCGCGACGAGGACGGCCTGCCGCAGCGGTGGCTGGAGATGGTCAGCCACACCCTGTCCACCCTGGGCCCGAAGGTCCTGGCCGACCGGATGGTGCGGGACTACACCGAGCAGTACTACTGGCCGGCCGCCCACGCCGCCTGGTCCGCCGCCGCCGACGACTTCGCCGGCGCCCGCGACCTGGCCGCCTACGTCGAGCAGGTGCACGCCAGCTGGCCGCAGGTGCGGATCGACCACGTCGACGCCGACGGTCTCTCGGACGCCCCGCAGATCGGCGACGAGATCTCGGTGCACGCCTTCGTCGGCCTCGGCGACCTGGACCCGCACCAGGTGCGGGTCCAGATGGCCTACGGCCGGGCCAACGCCGAGGACACGCTGACCGACCTGGAGTACGTCGACCTCGAGCCGACCCAGTCCTACGAGGAGGGCCGGCACCGCTTCGACGGCCGGATGCGGCTGGCGCGCACCGGTGCGCTGGGCTGGACGGTGCGGGTGCTCCCGCGCCACGGGCAGCTGGCCGGCGCCGCCGAGCTGGGGCTGGTCACGCTGCCCTGAGCGGGCCGGTCAGGCGCCGACGAGCACCGTGACGGTGGTGGCGCCGACGGACAGGTCCTGCCCGGGGTCTACCGACCCCGGGCCGGCCGGGTCCGGCTCGCTGGTCCAGCGCCGCCGCCAGCCTGGCACCCCCTCCACCACGGGGGCCACGACGTCGACGCGGTCGAGCCCGCCGTGCAGGACCAGCGCCACGGCCTGCCGCTCCGCGCCGTCCTCGGCGTGGAGGGTGTCGAGCACCGCCACCACGGTGCGTCGCCACGGGTCGAGCCACCCCTCGTCGTCGACGACGTGCCCGGTCTCGGTGAACCACCGCAGGCGGGTCCGCCCCGGGACGGGCTCGTGGGTGGGGAAGCGGGGCGTGCGCACGAGCGCCAGCTCGCGGCGCAGCGCGAGCAGGTCGCGGGCGTCGGCGAGGAGCTCCTGCTGCCACGGGCGCAGGTCCCAGCGGACCCAGGAGATCTGGTTGTCCTGGTTGTAGGCGTTGTTGTTGCCCTCCTGGGTGCGGCCCATCTCGTCGCCGGCCACCAGCATGGGCACGCCGGCGCTCAGGACGAGGGTGGCCAGCAGGTTGCGGATCGAGCGGTTGCGCGCGGCGAGCACGGTGGCGTCCGTGGTCGACCCCTCCACCCCGTGGTTCCACGACCGGTTGTCGCCGTGCCCGTCCCGGTTGTCCTCGCCGTTGGCGTAGTTGTGCTTCTGGTCGTAGGCCGTCAGGTCGGCGAGGGTGAACCCGTCGTGCGCGGCGACGAGGTTCACCGACGCGACCGGGCCCCGGTCGCCGGCGGCGAACATGTCGGCCGACCCGGCCAGACGCGTGGCCAGCTCGCGGATGCCGTGCCCGGGCTCGCCGTGCAGGCGCCGCCGGACGTCGTCGAGCCAGAAGCTGCGGACCGTGTCGCGGTAGCGGTCGTTCCACTCGGCGAACGGCGGGGGGAACTGACCGGTGCGCCAGCCGTGCACCCCGACGTCCCACGGCTCGGCGACGAGCTTGACCCGGGACAGGACGGGGTCGGCGCGCAGCGCCACGAGGAAGGGGTGGTCGCGGTCGTAGCCGTCGTCGCGGCCGCGCCCCAGCGCCGGCGCCAGGTCGAAGCGGAAACCGTCGACGTGGTAGTGCTCGACCCAGTGCCGCAGGGAGTCCAGGATCATCCGCACGACCGCGGGCTCGGTCACGTTCATCGTGTTGCCGGTGCCGGTCACGTCGATGTCGCGCCCACGCTCGTCCAGCCGGTAGTAGCCGGCGTTGTCCAGGCCGCGCCAGGACAGCGTCGGTCCGGAGGCGGAGGCCTGCTCGGCGGTGTGGTTGTAGACCACGTCGAGCAGGACCTCGATCCCGGCGGCGTGCAGGGTCCGCACGGCCGTGCGCAGCTCGTCCGCCACGCCCTGCGGGTCGTTGGCGGCCGCGTAGCCGGCGTGCGGGGCGAAGAACCCCAGGCTGTTGTAGCCCCAGTAGTTGTGCCGCCCCTGCCGGACCAGGGTCGGTTCGGAGACGTAGGCGTGGACGGGGAGCAGCTCGAGCGTGGTCACCCCCAGCGACAGCAGGTGCTCCACGACCGCAGGGTGTCCCAGCGCGGCATACGTCCCCTGCAGGTGGGCGGGCACCTCCGGGTGCCGCATCGTCAGCCCGCGCACGTGCGCCTCGTAGACCACCGTCTCCGACCACGGCACGGCCGGCAGGGCGTCGTCGCCCCAGTCGAAGTCGTGGTCGAGGACGACGGAGCGGGGGACGAACGGCGCCGAGTCCCGGGGGTCCCGGGTCCCGGGGGAGGCGTGGCCGGAGGTGTCGACCACGTGCCCGTAGACCTCGGGCCCCCAGCGCACCCAGCCCTCGACGGCGTGCCCGTAGGGGTCCAGGAGGAGCTTGGCCGGGTTGTGCCGGTGGCCGGCGTCGGGGTCCCACGGGCCCTCGACGCGGAAGCCGTAGCGGGTGCCGGGGGTCAGCTCGGGGACCTCGTCCCACCAGGTGCCGTGGGCGCGGTGCCGCAGGGGTATGCGGCGCTCGTGCGCCCCGTCGAAGAGGCACAGCTCGACCGCGGTGGCGTGGGCCGCGACGACGGCGACCTCGGTCCCGGCCGCCGTCCTGGTGACCCCGGGAGGGGGCGGGGTGTCCGTGCTGCGGCGGGGGCGGAGGGGTGGGGCCATGGTGGCCAAGGGTAGGTCCGCCGGGCCCGCTGCCCGCGCACCCACACCGCAGGGGGCCGACCGGGCGGGAGGTACGTTGGGGCCATGACGGATCCCACCTCGCTGCCCAACTTCCCCCCGCCGCCGCAGGACCGCCCCCTCAGCGGCCGGGTCCTCGACGCCCTGCAGGACCTGCAGATGAACCCCGACCTGGACAAGGAGGGGGACGTGGCCTTCGAGGCCCGCGACCAGAAGCTCTTCGTCAAGGTCGTCCAGGGCGAGCAGTTCGACATCATGCGCGTCTTCGGCCAGTGGCAGATCGCCGACTCGGTCCCCGAGGACATGCGCGTGCGGCTGGACGGCTGCAACGACATCACCCTCGGGGTGAACCTCGTCAAGGCCGGGATCGCCGCCGGCCACCTCGTGCTCGCGGTCGAGCAGATCGTCGCCCGCCAGGAGCAGCCCAAGGCCAAGCTGCAGATCGGCGTCGGCCTGATCCTGCAGGCGTTGTCGCTGTGGCACCGCAACGTGCTGGCCAAGTCGCGGGCCGAGCAGGGGCTCGACCCGCAGCTGCCCGAGGGAGCCCCCGAGGGGACCGAGGTCGGCCCGTGGCTGTCGATCGGCACGCGGGGCGCCTCGGCCCAGCAGGACGCCCCCGCCGACGGGTCGGACGGCCGGGAGGGCGACGCGTGAGCAGGACCGTCCCCACGGCCAGCGAGTTCGTGCGGATCGAGATCGAGGCCAGCGTCGCCACGATCCGGATCGACCGGCCGAAGATGAACCCGCTCTCGATCGAGGTGCAGGACGCGCTCGGGGAGGCGGCCCGCCTGGTGTCCGCCGACGACGAGGTCGCCGCCGTCGTGCTCTACGGCGGGGAGAAGGTCTTCGCCGCCGGGGCCGACATCAAGGAGATGCAGCGGATGAGCTACACCGACATGGTGCAGCGGGCCGCCGTCATCCAGGAGTGCTTCAGCGCCGTGGCGCGCATCCCCAAGCCGGTCGTGGCCGCCATCGAGGGCTACGCCCTGGGAGCCGGCAACGAGCTGGCCCTGTGCGCCGACTTCCGGGTCGCCGCCGAGGACGCCAAGCTCGGCCAGCCCGAGATCCTGCTCGGCGTGATCCCGGGGGCCGGCGGCACTCAGCGGCTGGCCCGGCTCGTGGGCCCCTCCCGCGCCAAGGACCTCGTCTTCACCGGCCGGCAGATCGACGCCGCCGAGGCCAGGGAGATGGGCATGGTCGACGAGGTCGTCCCCTCCGGCCAGGCCTACGCGCGGGCCCTGGAGATGGTCCAGCGTTACGTGCACGGCCCCGCGTTCGCGCTGCGGGCCGCCAAGGAGGCCATCGACCGCGGACTGGACAACGACCTGGAGACCGGCCTGGCCATCGAGGCGATGCAGTTCGCCGGGGTGTTCGCCACCAAGGACCGCGAGATCGGGATGACCTCCTTCGTCAAGGAGGGCCCTGGGAAGGCGAGCTTCGAGGGCCGCTGACGCGCTTGTGTTACCCATGAGTAGCCACCTGGCGTCGGGCCCGGGACGAGATGACAAGATGGGCCCGACTGCCCCCGACCAACGAGGACGTGAGACGTGAACATCGTCGTCTGTGTGAAGTATGTGCCGGACGCCCAGGGCGACCGGGGCTTCGAGGAGGACCGCACGACCGACCGGGAGTCGGTGGACGGGCTGCTCTCGGAGCTGGACGAGTATGCGGTGGAGGAGGCGCTGAAGATCGTCGAGGCGGGCGAGGGCGAGGTCACGGTGCTGACCATGGGCCCGGACGACGCCGTGGCGGCGGTGAAGAAGAGCCTGCAGATGGGTGCGCACCGGGGTGTGCACGTGCTGGACGAGGCGTTGGCCGGGTCGGACTCGGTGGCGACGTCGCTCGTGCTGGCCGAGGCGGTGCGCAAGCTGGGGCAGGAGTCGCCGGTGGACCTGGTGCTGACCGGGCTGGCGTCCACGGACGGGGTGATGTCGGTGGTGCCGGCGATGCTGGCCGAGCGGCTGGGTCTGCCGCAGGTGACGTTCGCCTCGGAGCTGACGGTGGAGGGATCGACCGTGCGGATCCGTCGGGACGACGAGACCGCCTCGATGACGGTGGAGGCCTCGCTGCCGGCGGTGGTGAGCGTGACCGACCAGATCAACGAGCCGCGCTACCCCTCGTTCAAGGGGATCATGGCGGCGAAGAAGAAGCCGGTGGACACCTGGTCGCTGGCCGACCTGGGCGTGGACGCCGCGCAGGTGGGGCTGGACGCGGCCTGGACGAAGGTCGTGGAGGCGACCGAGCGTCCGCCGCGCTCGGCGGGCGAGGTCGTGACCGACGAGGGTCAGGGCGGGGTGGCCCTGGCCGACTTCCTGGCCTCGCGCAAGTTCGTCTGAGCCGGTCGACCCGAGATTGATGAAGGAGCACATCTGATGGCTGAAGTTCTCGTCCTGGTCGACCACGTCGACGGGCAGGTCCGCAAGTCCACCGCCGAGGCGTTGACGGCCGCGGCCCGGCTGGGTGAGCCGGCCGCGGTGATGGTCGGGGGTGATGCGCAGGCGGCGGCGGAGACGCTGGGCCGGTTCGGCGCGACCAAGGTGTATGCCGCGGGCGACCCGGCGCTGACCGAGCACCTGGTGGCGCCGGTGGCCGAGCTGCTGGCCGACCTGGTGGGGAAGGTGTCGCCGGCGGCGGTGATCCTGCCCTCGTCCAACGACGGCAAGGAGATCGCGGCCCGGTTGGCGATCAAGACCTCCTCGGGGGTCATCACCGACGCGGTCGACGTCCAGCCCGGTGAGGGTGGTGGCGTGCTGACCACCCAGTCGGTGTTCGCCGGGTCCTGGTCGGTGACCTCGACGGTCACCTCCGGCACGCCGGTGGTCACGCTGAAGCCGAACTCGGTCCCGGCGCAGGAGGCTCCGGCCTCCCCGGTCGTGGAGGAGGTCTCGGTGTCGTTGTCGGAGGCGGCCACCGCGGTGCGGATCACCGAGCGCGCGCAGAAGGCGGCCTCGGGCCGGCCGTCGCTGACCGAGGCCGCGATCGTGGTCTCCGGCGGGCGTGGCACGGGCGGTGACTTCGGCCCGGTGGAGGAGTTCGCCGACTCCCTGGGCGCGGCCGTGGGCGCCTCGCGGGCGGCGGTCGACGCGGGGTGGTACCCGCACGCCTCCCAGGTCGGGCAGACCGGGGTGTCGGTCTCGCCGCAGCTGTACGTGGCCGCGGGCATCTCCGGGGCGATCCAGCACCGGGCGGGCATGCAGACGTCCAAGACGATCGTGGCGGTCAACAAGGACCCCGAGGCCCCGATCTTCGAGCTGGTCGACTACGGCGTGGTCGGCGACCTGTTCACGGTCCTGCCCCAGGCCACCCAGGAGGTCCAGGCCCGCAAGGGCTGAGCAACCCCCGACGCAAGGCCCCGACCGCGACCCCGCGGCCGGGGCCTTGCCTCGTCCGGCCGTCGGGGCAGGGTGACGGACGTAGACTTCTGCGGTGCCCCTTCCCGACCGTCTCGTCTACCTCGACCACGCCGCGACCACGCCGGTGCTGGACGAGGTCGTCGACGTCGTCACCCGCACCATGCAGCAGGTCGGCAACGCCAGCTCGCTCCACACGCCGGGCCGGGCGGCCCGCCGCGTCGTCGAGGAGTCGCGGGAGCGGATCGCCGAGGCGTTGGGCGTGCGGCCCTCGGAGGTGCTCTTCACCTCCGGCGGCACCGAGTCGGACAACATCGCCGTCAAGGGGACCTTCGCGGCCCGGCGCACCACCGACCCCCGTCGCGACCGGCTGGTCGTCAGCAGCGTCGAGCACCACGCCGTCCTCGAC
The DNA here is from genome assembly GCF_006519705.1 of Ornithinimicrobium kibberense. Lineage (NCBI taxonomy): Bacteria > Bacillati > Actinomycetota > Actinomycetes > Micrococcales > Ornithinimicrobiaceae > Ornithinimicrobium > Ornithinimicrobium kibberense. The sequence continues at coordinate 57,338 of NZ_VFXM01000013.1, read as the reverse complement.
CCGGTCGAGCACCTCGTCCGCACCGCCGGGGCCCGGGTCACCTGGGTCGAGCCGGACGGCCAGGGTCGGGTCCACCCGCAGGCCCTCCGGGACGCGCTGGACGCGGACGGCGGCCCCGGGACGGTGGCGCTCGTCAGCGTGATGTGGGCCAACAACGAGGTCGGCACCGTGCAGCCCGTCCGCGAGCTCGCCGAGCTGGCGCGTGAGCACGGCATCCCGTTCCACAGCGATGCGGTGCAGGCGCTGGGCCAGGTCCCCCTGGACCTCTCGGTCGTCGACCTGGGCGTCATCACCGGCCACAAGATCGGCGGCCCGCTGGGCGTCGGCGCGCTCGTCGCCGGCCGGGACCAGTCGCCGGTGCCGCTCACGCACGGCGGCGGGCAGGAGCGCAAGCTGCGCTCCGGCACCCTGGACACCCCCGGGATCGCCGGGCTGGCCGAGGCCGTCGCCCACGCCGCCGCGGAGCAGGCCAGCCACGCCCGGCATCTCGCCGCGCTGCGCGACCGGCTGATCGAGGGCGCGCTGGCGCTGGACGACGGCATCAGCGTCAGCGGCACCTGGACGCCCGGCGACGTGACCGACCGGCTGCCCGGCAACGTGCACCTGCGCGTCGCCGACGCCGAGGGGGACTCCCTGCTCTACCTGCTCGACGCCGCCGGGATCGCCTGCTCGACCGGGTCGGCCTGCCAGGCCGGGGTCCCGCGGCCCAGCCACGTGCTGCTGGCCATGGGCGTGCCCGAGCGCGAGGCCCGGGGCGCGCTGCGGTTCACCCTCGGCCACGGCTCCGAGCAGGCCGACGTCGACGCGGTCCTCGCCGCGCTCCCGCCCGCCCTCGAGCGGGCCCGACGGGCGCACGCCGCCTCCAGGAGCCGGGCATGAGGGTCGTCGCCGCGATGAGCGGCGGGGTCGACTCCGCCGTCGCCGCCGCCCGGATGATCGACGCCGGGCACGAGGTGGTGGGGGTCCACCTGGCCCTGGCCCAGTCCGCCTCGACGCTGCGGGAGAGCGCCCGCGGGTGCTGCACCCTCGAGGACGCCGGGGACGCCCGCCGGGTGGCCGACCGGCTCGGCATCCCGTTCTACGTGTGGGACATGGCCGACCGCTTCCGCGAGGACGTCGTCGAGGACTTCGTCGCCGAGTACGCCGCCGGCCGCACCCCCAACCCGTGCCTGCGCTGCAACGAGAAGATCAAGTTCGCCGCCCTGCTCGACAAGGCCCTGGCCCTCGGCTTCGACGCGGTCGCCACGGGTCACTACGCCCAGGTGGTCGAGGTGCCCGATCCGGCTGCGCCGCAGGGGGTCCGCCGCGAGCTGCACCGTGCGGTGGACCCGGCCAAGGACCAGTCCTACGTCCTCGGCGTGCTCGACGCCGACCAGCTGGCCCGCAGCTTCTTCCCCCTCGGCGACACGGTCAAGGCCGACATCCGCGCGGAGGCCGCCGCCCGCGGCTTCTCGGTCGCGAAGAAGCCGGACAGCCACGACATCTGCTTCATCGCCGACGGGGACACCCGCGGCTGGCTCGCCCAGCGGCTGGGGGAGCGGCCCGGACCGGTCGTCGACGAGCACGGCGCCGTGCTGGGGGAGCACCGGGGGGCGCACGGCTACACCGTGGGCCAGCGGCGCGGTCTCGGGCTGAAGGTGCCGCCCGCGGACGGCTCCAAGAGGTACGTCGTCTCGACCGACACCCGGTCCAACACGGTCGTCGTCGGCCCCGAGGAGCTGCTGGGGGTCGACCTGGTCACCGCCGACCACGTGCGCTGGTGCGGCCCCGCCCCCACCGGGGAGGTGCGCGTCGGCGCCCAGCTGCGCGCCCACGGCGAGGAGCACCCGGCGACGGCGCGCGTGGAGCGGGCCGACGGCATACCGGAGCGGCTCGTCGTCCACCTGGACGGGCGGACGAGGGGCGTTGCCCCCGGGCAGTCGGTCGTCCTCTACGACGGCACCCGCGTGGTCGGGTCCGGCACGATCGCCGCCGCGGGCAGGGCCGCGTGAGCACCGGCGCGGGTATGCCGCCCGCGGACGGGGTGCGCGCCACCGGGATCGGGTCGTGGCCCGGCACCGACGTGCGGGAGGCCCTGCGGGTGGTCCTCGGGACGCTGACCGGGTCGGTCCCCGAGGGGGTCGTCGGGATGCCGTACCTGCCCGAGCTGCCGGCCCGGGGCCCCGGGTCGGACCTGCTGGGCCGGGGCGCGCACCTGCTCGTCGACCTGCCGGTGGACCTGCAGCCCCAGGGGTGGCGCCTCGTCGACCGCCCGGGTCGCGACCACGAGCGGGCGGGAGCGCTGTGGGGGCAGGACCTCGACGAGCTGGCCGAGGCCCTCGACGGATGGGCGGGCCCGCTCAAGGTGCAGGTGGCCGGGCCGTGGACCCTGGCCGCCGGGGTGTGGCTGCCGCTGGGCGACCGCGTGCTGTCGGACCCCGGGGCCTCCCGCGACCTGGTCGCCTCCCTGGCCGAGGGGGTCGCCGGGCACGTGGCGGACGTGCGCCGCCTGGTGCCGGGCGCGGACGTCGTGCTGCAGCTCGACGAACCGTCCCTGACGGCGGTGTCGCTAGGACAGGTGCGGTCGGAGTCCGGCTACTCCGTGCTCCGCACGCCCGGGCCCGCCGAGCTGACGGGGGCGCTGCGCGACGTCGTGGACGCCGCCCGGACGGCGGGTACCGTCGAGGTCGCCGTCCACTCGTGCGCACCGGACCTGCCCCTGGACCTCCTCCGGCGTGCCGGCGTGGACGCGGTGAGCCTCGACGTCGCGCTCCTGCGGCGGCCCGGCTGGGACGCCGTGGCCACCCTCCTCGACGCCGGGGTCGGCCTGTGGGCCGGGGCGCTGCCCTCGGACGGCCCCGGGACCCCGACGGCCGCCGAGCACGTGGACCGGCTGCTGGTGGGCTGGCGCGAGCTCGGGCTGCCCGTCGCCGACCTGGCCGGCCTGACGGTGACCCCCTCCTGCGGCCTGGCCGGCTCGACGCCCGAGGAGGCGCGGGCCACCACGGCCGCGACCGTGCAGGCTGCCGCCCGCCTGGCCGGGATCGCCGCGGGATGACCGCCCCGGGCCTGCCCGCGGGGACGCGGGCGCCCGTCCCCTGGCAGGTCTGGTACCTGACCCTGGCCCTGGTCTGGGGATCGAGCTACCTGCTCATCAAGCTCGGCCTGGAGGCCCTCAGCGGCGTCCAGGTGACCGCCCTGCGGATCGTCCTGGGAGCGGCCGTCCTGCTGACCCTGGTCGCGGTGACCGGGAGGCGGCTGCCCCGGGGCCGGCGCACCTGGGGGCACCTGCTCGTCACCGGCACCCTGCTGTGCTCCTTGCCCTGGACGCTGTTCGCGCTGGGCGAGGTGCGGGTGACCTCGGCGGTCGCCGGGATCGCCAACGCCACCACCCCGGTGGCCGCCGTCGTGGCGACGGCGGTCCTGCTGCCTGGCGAGCCGGTCGGGCGGCGGCGCCAGCTCGGGGTCGGCATCGGCTTCGTGGGCATCGTCCTCATCGCCCAGCCGTGGTCCCTCGAGCGCGGGCCGGACCCGGTCGGCCTGCTCATGGTCCTGGTGGCCTCGGCGAGCTACGGGATCGGGTGGACCTACGTGCGCCGCCACCTGCACGGCGTGGACCCGGGCGGCCTGTCGATGCCGGCGGCCCAGGTGCTCGTCGCGCTGGCCCAGGTGCCCGTGCTCCTGCTCGCCGACTGGTGGCTGCGCGACCTGCCCTCCGGAGGGCCGCTGGCCCCGGCCGGTCCGGCCGCGTCCGCCGGGGGATGGGCCCTGTGGGGCCCGCTGCTGGCGGTGGGCGCGCTCGGCGTGGTCGGGACCGGGCTCGCGCAGGCGATGCAGTATGCCGTGGTGCGGGCCGCCGGCCCGACCGTCGCCACGAGCGTGACCTACCCCATCGTCGTCGTCTCCGTGGTCCTGGGGGTGCTCCTGCTCGGGGAGAGCGTCGGACCGCTCGTGCTCCTCGGCGCCGGGGTCGTCCTGGCCGGCTCGCTGCTCATCGGCACGCGCGGGGGCGGGCGGCGACGGCATACCCCTGCGGTGTCGGTGGACCCTGCCAGGATGGGCGGGTGAACGCGAGCACCATCCCTCCCGACCCGGTCGACGACGTGCCCGAGGAGGCCCGCCACCGGTGGGCCGAGCTGGCCGAGGAGATTCGGGGCCACCAGTTCGCCTACTACGTCAAGGACGCCCCGGTCGTCAGCGACGGGGAGTTCGACGCGCTGGTGCGGCAGCTGGAGGCGCTGGAGGAGGAGCACCCCGGGCTGCGGGTGCCGGACAGCCCGACCCAGGTGGTCGGCGGGACCTTCTCGACCGAGTTCACGGCCGTCGACCACCTCGAGCGCATGCTCAGCCTGGACAACGCGTTCTCCACCGAGGAACTGGTCGCCTGGGCCGAGCGGGTCGAGCGGGAGGTGGGCGGGGCGCAGGTGAGCTACCTGTGCGAGCTGAAGATCGACGGGCTGGCGGTCAACCTGCTCTACGAGGACGGAAGGCTGGTGCGGGCGCTGACCCGGGGCGACGGGCGGACGGGGGAGGACGTCACCCTCAACGTCCGCACGATCGAGGGGGTCCCGCTGCGGCTGCGGCCGCCCGAGGAGCAGGAGGCCGAGGGGGTCGTCGGCGAGGGCGGGGGCACGCACCTGGTCGAGGGGGCCGTCGTGGAGCAGGGCGCGGGCACCACCGAGCCGGTCCCGGTGCCGCGGCTGGTGGAGGTGCGCGGGGAGGTCTACTTCCCGGTGTCCTCCTTCGAGGAGCTCAACGCCGGCCTGGTGGCGGCGGGGAAGGCGCCGTTCGCCAACCCCCGCAACACCGCGGCCGGGTCGTTGCGGCAGAAGGACCCCCGGGTGACCGCGTCGCGGGACCTGCGGATGATCGTGCACGGGATCGGGGCCCGGGAGGGTTTCGACGTGGTCCGCCAGTCGCAGGCCTACGAGGTGCTGGCGGCCTGGGGGCTGCCGGTGTCGGGGCGCACGAGGGTGCTCGGCACGATCGAGGAGGTGTGCGACTACGTGCAGCGGTGGGGGGAGCAGCGGCACGCCGTGGAGCACGAGATCGACGGGGTGGTCGTCAAGGTCGACGAGGTGGACGTGCAGCGCTGGCTGGGGTCGACCTCGCGGGCACCGCGCTGGGCGATCGCCTACAAGTACCCGCCCGAGGAGGTCACCACCCGGCTGCTGGACATCCGGGTGGACGTCGGCCGCACCGGGCGGGTCACCCCGTGGGGGCTGATGGAGCCGGTGCAGGTGGCCGGGTCGACGGTCGAGCGGGCCACGCTGCACAACCAGCACGAGGTCGAGCGCAAGGGGGTGCTCGTCGGCGACACCGTGGTGCTGCGCAAGGCCGGCGACGTCATCCCCGAGATCCTCGGGCCGGTCGTCGACCTGCGCGACGGCAGCGAGCGGCCCTTCGTCATGCCCACCCACTGCCCCTCGTGCGGGACGGCGCTGCGGCCGGAGAAGGAGGGGGACAAGGACATCCGCTGCCCCAACTCCAAGGAGTGCCCTGCGCAGCTGCGGGAACGGCTCTACTCCCTGGCGGGCAGGGGCGCGTTCGACATCGAGGCGCTGGGGGCCGAGGGGGTCAACGCCCTGCTGGACGCCGGCGTGCTCACCAACGAGGCCACGCTGTTCTCGCTGACGGCGCAGGACGTGGCGCAGGTCCCGCTCTTCACGCGCGCGGCGAGGAAGACGGATCCGCAGGACGCGGTCGTCGACGGGCGGGTGCTCTCGGCCAACGGGCAGAAGCTGGTCGACAACCTCCAGCAGGCCAAGGCCCAGCCGCTGTGGCGGGTGCTGGTGGCCCTGTCGATCCGGCACGTGGGACCGACCGCAGCCCGGGCCCTGGCCGCCGAGCTCGGCTCGATGGAGGCGATCCGGGCCGCCAGCACCGAGGAGCTGGCCGCCGTCGAGGGCGTCGGGCCGGTCATCGCCGAGTCGGTCAAGGAGTGGTTCGACGTCGACTGGCACCGCGAGATCGTGCAGCGCTGGGCCGCCGACGGGGTCCGGATGGCCGACGAGCGCGACGAGTCCGTCGAGCGGACCCTGGAGGGCCTGACCGTCGTGGTGACCGGCTCGCTGGAGGGCTTCAGCCGCGACGAGTCCAAGGAGGCCATCGTCTCCCGGGGCGGCAAGGCGTCCGGGTCGGTCTCCAAGAAGACGGACTACGTCGTCGTCGGGGCCAACGCAGGCTCCAAGGCCGCCAAGGCCGAGGAGCTGGGGGTGCCGGTCCTCGACGAGGAGGGCTTCGTGCGGCTGCTGGCCGAGGGGCCGCCGCCTGGCCCGTCGGGGGAGGAGTCGTGACCGGCCGGGTGGACCCCGACGACCTGCTCTGGTTCGTCGACCGGGCGCTCGAGGGGATGCTCGAGACCTGCAGGACGCTCGGCGAGGAGCTGGTGAACGCCCGGCTCGTGGTCGAGGGGAGCAACAGCCCCTACGCCGTCGTGGTCCACTGCGTGGGGGTCATGGACTTCTGGGCGGGGCACAAGGTGGCCGGCCGGCCGAACCACCGCGACCGGGACGCGGAGTTCCGGGCCGTCGGCACGCTCGTCGACCTCGAGGCGCAGGTGGCCGCAGGTCGTCAGCGCTTCGTCGAGGCCGTCGAGGGTGCCGAGTGGGCCGCACCGTGCGTGGGGCAGGACCGCCCGGAGACCCATGCCCTGCCGGTCGGTCGGACCCAGGGCGGCGCCCTGGTCCACGTGCTCGAGGAGCTCTGCCAGCACCGGGGCGAGCTCGAGGTCACCGCCGACGTGCTCCGGGCCGGTGCCGCGCGGGACGAGGGCCGGAGGTGAGGTCCCGCCCGCTCTGGGTGCTGCTCGTCCTGCTGCTGGGCCTCGTCGTGGTCGACGCGGCCCGAGACGGGCGGCCGGCGTTCGCGGTCGGTTACGGTGTCGTGGCGCTCGCCGTCGCCTGGTGGACCTCACCGTGGCGTGGACGCGGCGGCCCCACCCACGAGGAGGTCCTCACCATGAGCGACACCGAGGCTCGACCGGACGTCGTCATCTACTGGCGCCCCGGGTGCGGCTTCTGCGCGATGCTCAAGGCACGGCTCGGCTCCGCCCGCGACCGTGCGACCTGGATCAACATCTGGGAGGACGAGCAGGGTGCCGCCTACGTGCGTGAGGTCAACGGCGGCAACGAGACGGTGCCGACGGTCGTGATCGACGGGGTCCCGCACACCAACCCCTCGCCGAAGCTGGTCCTGGAGCGGTTGCGGCAGCTCGACGACCGGTGACGCCCGGCGGCGGTGGGGGACGGCGACGCTCCGACGGCCACCTACACTGTCGCCCATGTCCAACCTCTCGCGCGACGACGTCGCGCACGTCGCCATGCTGGCGCGCATCCAGCTCGAGGACTCCGAGCTGGACCGGCTCGCCGGCCAGCTCGACCAGATCGTCGACTGGGTCGGTCAGGTCAACGAGGTCGCCGCCGCCGACGTGCCCCCGATGTCCCACCCCCTGCCGCTGGTCAACGTCACCCGCCCCGACGAGGTGCGACCCAGCCTGACCGCCGAGCAGGCCCTGGCCAACGCCCCCGACCCCGAGGACGGGCGCTTCGGCGTGCCGCGGATCCTCGACGAGGAGTGAGGACACCCGTGAGCGAGACCACGACCACCGACGCCGGTCGCGACCTGACCCGGCTCACGGCCGTCCAGATGGCCGATGCCCTGGCCGCCGGGGAGACCACCTCCGAGGAGCTGGTGCAGGCGCACCTGGACCGCATCGAGCGGCTCAACCCGGCCCTCAACGCCTTCCTCCTCGTCGATGCCGACGGGGCCCTCGCCACCGCTCGCGAGGTCGACGCCGCCCGGGCGGCTGGCGAGGACCTGCCCCGGCTGGCCGGTGTCCCGGTCGCCGTCAAGGACATCGCCTGCACCCAGGGGCTGACCACGACGGCCGGTTCCCGGATGCTGGAGCACTTCGTGCCGCCCTACGACGCCACCATCGTCACCCGGCTGCGCGAGGCCCGGATGCCGATCCTCGGCAAGACCAACATGGACGAGTTCGCCATGGGCTCCTCCACCGAGCACTCCGCCTTCGGCCCCACCCGCAACCCCTGGGACCTGGAGCGCATCCCCGGCGGCTCCGGCGGCGGCTCCAGCGCCGCCGTCGCCGGGTTCCTCGCCCCCCTGGCGATCGGCTCGGACACCGGCGGCTCCATCCGCCAGCCCGCCGCCGTCACCGGGACCGTCGGCGTCAAGCCGACCTACGGCGGGGTCAGCCGCTACGGCGTCATCGCGCTGGCCTCCAGCCTCGACCAGATCGGCCCGTGCGCCCGCACGGTCGCCGACGCGGCTCTCCTTCACGAGGTGCTCGGCGGCCACGACCCGATGGACTCCACGAGCATCGACGCCCCCGTGCCGCCCGTCGTGGAGTCGGTGGCTGGCGCGTCCGCCGAGGACGGCTCGCTCGCCGGGCTGAAGGTCGGCGTCGTCAAGGAGATCGGCGGCGAGGGCTTCCAGCCGGGCGTGCAGCAGCGCTTCGACGAGGCGCTCCAGGAGCTGCGAGCCCTGGGCGCGGAGATCGTCGAGGTCTCCTGCCCCCACTTCACCCACGCGATGGCGGCCTACTACCTCATCCTGCCGTCCGAGGCGAGCAGCAACCTGGCCCGCTACGACGCGATGCGCTACGGCCGCCGCACCACCCCGGAGGACAGCCCCAGCGCCGAGCAGGTCATGGCCGCCAGCCGGGACGACGCCTTCGGCGACGAGGTCAAGCGCCGCATCATCCTGGGCACCTACGCCCTCTCCAGCGGCTACTACGACGCCTACTACGGGCAGGCCCAGAAGGTCCGCACGCTCATCGCGCGCGACCTCGAGGCGGCGTTCGGGCAGGCCGACGTGCTCGTCAGCCCCACCGCCCCGACCACCGCCTTCCGGATCGGCGACAAGCTGGACGACCCCATGGCGATGTATCTCAACGACATCGCCACCATCCCGGCCAACCTCGCCGGCATCCCCGGCATGTCCATCCCCTCGGGGCTGGCCCCGGAGGACGGGCTGCCCGTGGGCATCCAGCTGCTCGCCCCCGCGATGGAGGACCAGCGCCTGTATGCCGTGGGCGCGGCCCTGGAGGCCCGGCTCGCCCGGGCGCAGGGCGGGCCGGTCGTCGACCGGCTCCCCGAGGTGCCCACCACCGTCCCCGGCGCCGCCGGGTCCCGGACCGAGGAGGTGCGCGCGTGAGTGCCGCGACCAGACCCACGACCCAGGCCGCCCCCACCGTGCCCTACGAGGAGCTGCTGACCCGCTACGAGCCGGTCGTGGGCCTGGAGGTCCACGTCGAGCTCTCGACCGCCACGAAGATGTTCTGCGGCTGCGCCACCGGGTTCGGGGCCGAGCCCAACACGCAGACCTGCCCGGTCTGCCTCGGGATGCCCGGCGCGCTGCCGGTGGTCAACGCCACCGCGGTCGAGTCGGCGGTGCGGATCGGCCTGGCGCTGAACTGCCGGATCGCCGAGTGGTGCCGGTTCGCCCGGAAGAACTACTTCTACCCGGACATGCCGAAGAACTTCCAGACCAGCCAGTACGACGAGCCGATCGCCTTCGACGGGTGGGTCGACGTCGAGGTGCCGGCCAACGAGGCGGGCGGGGAGGCGTTCACCTTCCGGGTCGAGATCGAGCGGGCCCATATGGAGGAGGACACCGGCAAGTCCACGCACGTCGGCGGGAGCACCGGGCGCATCCACGGGGCCGACTACTCGGTCGTGGACTACAACCGCGCCGGGATCCCGCTCATCGAGATCGTCACCCGGCCGATCACCGGGGCGGGGGCGCGGGCGCCAGAGGTGGCCCGCGCCTACGTGTCGACGCTGCGGGACCTCATGCGGGCGCTGGACGTCTCCGACGTCAAGATGGAGCAGGGCTCGATGCGCTGCGACGCCAACGTCTCGCTCATGCCGACGGGGTCGACCACCCTGGGCACCCGCACGGAGACCAAGAACGTCAACTCGCTCCGGTCGGTCGAGCGGGCGGTGCGCTACGAGATGACGCGCCACGCGGCCGTGCTCGACGCGGGCGAGGCCATCCTGCAGGAGACCCGGCACTGGCACGAGGACACCGGCATCACGACGTCGGGCCGGCCCAAGTCCGACGCCGACGACTACCGCTACTTCCCCGAGCCGGACCTGGTGCCCGTCGCCCCGTCCCGCGAGGACGTCGAGCGGCTGCGGGCCACGCTGCCGGAGAACCCGGCGGAGCGGCGACGCCGCCTGCAGGACGCGTGGGGATTCACCGACCTGGAGATGCGCGACGTCGTCAACGCCGGCGCGGTGGAGGTCATCGAGGAGACCGTCGCCGCGGGGGCCTCCCCGCCCGCCGCCCGCAAGTGGTGGACCGGGGTGCTGGCCCGCCGGGCGAACACCGACGGGGTCGCCGTGACCGACCTGGGCGTGACCCCGGCACATGTCGCCGAGCTCGACGGGCTGGTGACGTCCGGGCGGCTCAACGACTCGATGGCCCGGCAGGTGCTCGACGGCGTGGTCGCCGGGGAGGGGACCCCGGCGCAGGTGGCTGACGCCCGCGGCCTGGAGCTCGTCCAGGACGACGGTGCCCTGCAGGCGGCGGTCGACAAGGTCGTCGCGGCCAACCCCGACGTCGCCGAGAAGATCCGCGGCGGCAAGGTGCAGGCGGTCGGTGCCCTCATCGGTCAGGTGATGAAGGAGATGCGGGGCCAGGCCGACGCGGCCAAGGCCCGGGAGCTGATCCTCACCACGCTGGGCGTCGAGGGCTGAGGGTGGCCGCCCCGGTCGTCGCCGCCGTCCCCTCCGACCTCGTTCCGTTCCTCGACCCGGTCGAGGGCGTCGAGGTCGAGGTCTACGACCCGCGGGACCGCGACCGCGTGCCCGGCGGGGGACGGGACGTGGACGTGCTGTCCCTGCCGATGGTCGCCGGCCCCTGGCTGCGGCGGATGGACGAGGTGCCCGGGCTGCGGGGCGTGGTGCTGGCCTCGGCCGGCTTCGAGCACGCCCTGCCGTACCTGCCGGACGGGGTCGAGATGGCCAACGCGGTCGGCGTGCACGACACCGCGACCGCCGAGATGGCCCTGACCCTCATGCTCGCCGCGCAGCGCCACCTGCCCAAGCACGTCCTGTCCCAGGCGGCGGAGACGTGGGACCGCTCGACCCCGGAGGGGCAGCCGTGGCGGTCGCTGGCCGACTCCACCGTGCTCGTGCTGGGCTACGGCGGCATCGGGAAGGCGCTGACCCGCAGGCTGCTGGCCGCCGAGTGCGAGGTGGTCGCCGTGGCGAGCCGGGACCGGGAGGGCGACGAGCTGGTCGACCGGGTGCACGGGACCGACCGGTTGCCCGAGCTGGTGCCCACGGCCGACGTGCTGGCGGTCTGCGTGCCGCTCACCGACGCGACCACCGGCCTCGTCGACGCGCAGGTGCTGGCGGCCCTGCCCGACGACGCGCTCGTCGTCAACGTGGCCCGTGGCGGGGTGGTGGACACCGGCGCACTGATGGCCGAGTGCGCGTCCGGGCGCCTCCGGGCCGCCCTCGACGTCACCGACCCCGAGCCGCTGCCGGACGGCCACCCGCTGTGGTCCACCCCCGGCGTCCTCGTCGTGCCGCACGTCGGCGGCGCCTCGCCCGCGTCCTTCCCGCGGATGGGGCGTTACCTGCACCGCCAGCTGACGGCATACCGGGACCGGGGGCGCCTGGACCACGTGGTGGCGACCGGAGGCGCGCACGCCTGAGGGTTCGGTACGGTCGCTGCCATGCCCCGCACCCTCGTCGTCATCCGGCACGCCAAGGCCGAGCACGGCAACCCCGGGGGTGACCACGAACGGACGCTGGCGCCCCAGGGCGTCGAGGACGCCGGCGCGCTGGGCCGGTGGCTGGCGGGTGAGGGGCTGCTGCCCGATCTCGTCCTCGTCTCCACCGCCGCCCGCACCCGCCGGACCGCCGAGCTGGCACTGCGGGGTGCCGGGCTCGACCCCGCGCAGGTGCCGACCTGGCCCTCCCGGGCCGTCTACGACGGCGGGGTGGACGCGACCCTGGCGGCCGTGCAGGAGGCCGACGACGACGCGACCACCGTGTGGCTGGTCGGGCACCAGCCGGTCGTCGCCACCCTCACCCTCGAGCTGGCCCAGCCGCACCGTGGCGACCACGCGATCGTCGAGGCGGTCGGGGCCGGCTTCCCCACGTCGGCGGCCGCCGTCCTGCACACCGACGTCGGGTCGTGGTCCGAGTTGGTTCCGGGGAGGGCGCGCCTCGTGGGCCTCCGCCCGCGGAACCTAGGCTGAGCCACATGACGATCAGGATCGGTGCGCACGTCGACCAGACCGACCCGGTGGCGGAGGCGCAGGCCCGCGGCACCACGCTCGTGCAGCACTTCCTCGGCGACCCGCAGAGCTACAAGGGGCCCCAGGTGCTCTACCCCGGTGGGGCGGAGGCGCTCCGCGCCGCGGCGGGGGAGGCGGGGGTCGACCTCTACGTGCACGCGCCCTACATGATCAACGTGGCCTCCACGAACAACCGCATCCGCATCCCCAGCCGCAAGCTGCTCCAGCAGCACATGGACGCCGCCGCCGAGATCGGCGCCCAGGGTCTGGTCGTCCACGGCGGCCACGTGGGCGACGCGGACGACCCCGCCAAGGGCTTCGACAACTGGCGCAAGGCGGTCGAGGCCACCGACATCAAGGTCCCGCTCCTGCTCGAGAACACCGCCGGGGGCGGGAACGCGATGGCCCGCCGGCTCGACCGGATCGCCCTGCTCTGGGAGGCGGTCCAGCAGGCCGAGGGCGCGCAGGACGTGGGCTTCTGCCTCGACACCTGTCACGCCTGGGCCGGGGGCATCCCCCTGACCGAGGTGGTCGGGCGGATCCGGGAGATCACCGGCCGGATCGACCTGGTGCACCTCAACGACAGCCGGGACGACTTCGACTCCGGGGCCGACCGGCACGCCAACCTCGGGTCCGGGCGGATCGACCCCGACGAGCTGGTGGCCGTCGTCCGCGAGGCGGGGGCGCCGGTGATCAGCGAGACGCCCGGCGGGGCGGCCCAGCACCGGGCCGAGGCCCTCTGGGTGCAGCAGGAGCTCGCCAAGAACTGACGTAGCATCCTGCGACGTGACCGAGCCGGTGATCAGCGCGCAGGGGCTGCGCAAGGAGTACGGGGACTTCGTGGCCGTCGACGGGATCGACTTCGAGGTGCACCCGGGGGAGAGCTTCGGCCTGCTCGGGCCCAACGGGGCCGGGAAGTCGACGACCATGCGGATGATCGGCGGCACCCTCGACCGCACCGGCGGGCAGCTGCGCGTGCTCGGGCTGGACCCGGGCCGGCAGGGCCCCGAGGTCCGCGCCCACCTGGGCGTGGTGCCGCAGCAGGACAACCTCGACGAGGAGCTGCGGGTCCGCGAGAACATCGTCATGTACGGCCGCTACTTCGGCCTGCCCCGCTCCTACCTCGGCCCCAAGGCCGACGAGCTGCTCGCCTTCGCCCAGCTGGAGGCCAAGGCCAGGGAGAAGGTGGACAACCTCTCCGGGGGTATGAAGCGCCGCCTCACCATCGCGCGGGGCCTGGTCAACGAGCCGCGCATCCTCCTGCTCGACGAGCCGACCACCGGGCTGGACCCGCAGGCCCGGCACGTGCTGTGGGACCGGCTGTTCCGCCTCAAGGAGGCCGGCACCACCCTGGTGGTCACGACCCACTTCATGGACGAGGCCGAGCAGCTGTGCGACCGGCTCATCGTCGTCGACCACGGCCGGATCATGGCCGAGGGCTCGCCCCGGCAGCTCATCCGGGAGCACTCCACCCGGGAGGTCGTCGAGGTCCGGTTCGGGTCGCAGCGCAACGCCCAGGTCGTCGCCGACCTCGAGGGGGTCGGGACGCGCAACGAGGTCCTGCCCGACCGCATCCTCGTCTACACCGACGACGGCGAGGCGGCCCTGGAGGAGATCTCCCGGCGCGGCCTGCACCCGATCACCTCGCTGGTGCGCCGGTCGTCCCTGGAGGACGTCTTCCTCCGGCTGACCGGGAGGACGCTCGTTGACTGACCACCAGCCGCGTCCGACCGCCGCGCAGGCCGTCGTGGACGCGGACACCAACGCGCTCGCCTACTCCGGCCGGGCGCCCGGGCACGGGGTGATGGCGGCCCGGGCCCGGGCCCGCGGCGTCTGGTACTACGCCGAGACGGTGCTGCGGGGCATGCGGGCCTACTTCTGGCCGATCCTGCTCTACTCCGTGGGCCAGCCGCTCATCTACATGGTCGCCCTGGGCATCGGGCTCGGCACGCTCGTGCAGCAGGGGGCGGGCAGCGTCGACGGGGTCGACTACCTGACCTTCGTCGCGCCCGCGCTCCTCGTCTCCACCGTCGTCATGTCCGTCACGGCCGAGATGACCTACCCGGTCATGGCCGGCTTCAAGTGGCAGCGGCTCTACCACGCGCCGGCGGCCAGTCCGCTCGAGCCGGGCCAGGTCGCCCTGGGCCACCTGGTGGCCGTGGTCATCCGGTTCGTGCTCCAGTCCCTGGTCTTCTGGCTGGTCATGCTGGCCTTCGGGGCCGCGCCGAGCGGCTGGGCGCAGTCGCTGCTGGTGGTGCCGGTCGGGGTGCTCACCGCCACCGCGTTCGGCGCCCCGCTCCAGGCCTACGCCGCCACGCTGCGGGACGAGGGCTTCCAGTTCGCCTTCATCCAGCGCTTCGTCGTCATGCCGATGTTCCTCTTCGCCGGCACCTTCTTCCCCCTGTCCGTGCTGCCGACCTACCTGCACTGGATCGGGTGGATCTCCCCGGTCTGGCACGGCACCGAGCTGGCGCGGCTGGCCAGCTACGGCGCACCGGTGTCCCCGCTGATGCTCGTCGTCCACCTGGGCTTCCTGCTCGCGCTGACCGTCGGCGGCGTGCTGGCCGGCGTCCGCGTCTACACCCGGAGGCTGCACTCGTGAGCGCGACCCCGGCCCCGGCCCCGGCCCCACCGCATACCCCCGGTCCCCGTCCCTTCCGGTCCCTCTCCTCGGGCAACATCGGCGCGGTCCTGGAGCGCGGCTTCACCGTCATCCGCAACCAGAACTGGATGATCCTGGTCTCCGGGTTCTTCGAGCCGGTCCTCTACCTGCTGGCCATGGGCGTGGGGATGGGCGGCCTGGTGGGCGAGGTCGTCGGGCCGGGCGGGCAGCCGATCTCCTACGCCGCCTACATCGCGCCGGCCCTGCTGGCCACCTCGGCGATGAACGGCGCGATCTACGACTCCACCTGGAACGTCTTCTTCAAGCTGCGGTTCGCCAAGCTCTACCAGGCCATGCTGCAGACCAGCCTCGGCCCGCTGGACGTGGCTGCGGGGGAGATCCTCATGGCCCTGTTCCGGGGCTTCGTCTACGCGGTGGGCTTCCTCGGGGTGCTCGCGCTGATGGGCCTGGTGACCAGCTGGTGGGCGCTCCTCATGGTGCCGGTGGCCGTCCTCGTGGCGCTCGGGTTCGCCGCGCTGGGGATGGGGATCACCAGCTTCATGCGGACCTTCCAGCAGATGGACCTCATCAACTTCGCCATGCTGCCGATGTTCCTGTTCTCGGCCACGCTCTACCCGATCACCGTCTACCCCGAGCCGGTGCAGTGGTTCGTCATGGCCATGCCGCTGTGGCACGCGGTGGAGCTGATGCGGCAGCTGTCGGTGGGCCATCTGGGGCTGGTGACGCTCGTGCACGTCGGCTACTTCCTGGCGATGACGGGCGTCGGGATGTGGCTGACGACCGTGCGGCTGCGGGCGCTCTTCCTGCGGTGAGGTCCGGCGGGAGGGTGTCCTCGGTGCTCACTAGGCTGGGCGCATGACCTCCGTGCTCGACCCCGACTCCGCCGACCTGACGCTCCTGCAGGACCGGCAGGTGGCCGTCCTGGGGTTCGACGCCGTGGCGGCCGCGCACGCCCTGAACCTGCGAGACAGCGGGGTCGACGTCTGGGTGGGGACGGCGCCGGACAGCCGCGGGGCGGCGCGCGCGGAGATGGAGGGGCTGGCGGTCGCCACGCCCGAGGACGCGGTGCAGAGGTGCGACATCGTGCTCGTGCCCACGGGCGGCGACTCCGGCGAGCACGACCTCACGGGCGTCCAGCGGCTGCTCACCGCGCACACCGAGCCGGGCGACCTCGTGGTCGTCACCTCGGCCGAGCCGGTCGTCTCCGGGGAGCTGGCCGTCCCCGAGGGCGTCGACCTGGCCATGCTGCGCGCCGTCGGCGACGGGGACCGGGTGCGCGAGGAGTACCTCGACGGCCGCGGCTGCCCCGCCCTCGTCGCGGTCGGCCGGGACGGCAGCGGCGCCGCCTGGGCCACGCTCACCGCCTACGCCGCCGCGATGGGGTCGCTCCGCTCGGGTGCGGTCGTCACCACCCTGGAGCACCAGGCCACCGCCTGGAGGTATGCCGAGGAGCAGGTCCACGCACCCCTCCAGCGGGCGGTGGAGGAGGCGTTCGAGGAGCTCGTGCGGCAGGGGGTCGAGGAGGAGGTCGCCTACCTCGCGGTGGTCCACGAGCTGCGGACCCGGGTCGAGCAGATCACCCAGGCCGGCTTCGCCACCCAGCACGGCCCGGACGGACGCCCCGGGCACGACCCGGCCGCCGGGGCGACCAGCCGGCGTGCCGCCGCCCGGGCGGCCCACCCCATCGAGCACGTCGGCCGACGGGTGCGGGCGATGATGAGCTGGATCCGCTAGCCGGTCGCCACGGACACCTTCCCCGCCAGCCCGAGGAACGCGGCATACCTCTGCGCAGCCTCCTCCACGGCGGCGACCTCAGCTGCCGCCAGGGCCCGGTGGGGGGACACCTCGAAGCGGACCGTCGAGGCGGTGCGCCGGTCGCGCCAGGAGGCGACCAGCTGCCCGTCCAGGAGCACCATGCCCAGCGACCGTTCGCGGCCGCGCGGCACGACACCCCGCTCGTCCAGCAGCCAGCGCGACTCCTGGAAGCCGCGGTAGGTCTCGTCGAGGACCTGCAGCAGGTGGGCGCGGGGCTGGGCCGGCTCGTCCGCGGGCGGCTCGTCGAGGTGCCAGTAGGCGCGACCGTCCACCTCCGTGCGGCGCAGGTCGCCGGCCTCGAGCGCGGTCCGCGCCTCCGTCGGGCGCAGCGTGGCCCAGTAGGCCAGGTCGCCCGCGGTGGCGGGCCCGTGGCCCGCCACGTAGCGCCGGGCCACCCATGCGCCCAGCTCCGCGCGGTCCACCTCGTCGGCGGGGACCCGGGCGCGGACGACCTGGCCCCAGGTCGACCAGGTGTGCTCGCCGCCCCGGGGCGGTCCGCCGACGACGAGCCGGTCGGCCTCGGCCACCTGCAGCAGGGTGCCCAGGACCTGACCGCGCAGGTCGTCCGCGAGGTCCGGCAGCCGTGCGGCGAGCCCGGCGGCGACCTCCGGACGCGTCCGTGCGGGCGACTCCTCGAGCAGGTCCAGGAGCGCCCCGGTCAGCCGCTCGACGTCGCGCACCGGCACGCCGAGGTCGGTGGTGAGCATGCGCAGGGAGACCGTGCGGATCGACGGGCCGGTGAGCGCGAGCAGCCGGTCGGCGTCGTCGCGGGCCACGTAGTGCCAGGTCGGCCGGAGCACGTGGGTGCGCAGCACACGGCCCGAGGCCAGCAGCTGGGTCAGGTCGTCCGGATCCCTCCGCGTGGTGCGGGACGCGACCGCCCACGCCGTCCGGGCGGGGTTCTCGGCCTGCACGGCCAGCAGATGGTCCACGACCGCGGCGGCGTCGTCCGCGTGCGGCCCGGTCAGCCGCTGGGTGCGCAGCCGCCAGCGCGCGAGGGCGGACCCGGGCGGCGCGGTGGAACCGGTGCGGCGCGGCATACCGGCAGGGTAGCCAGGCCGGGCACCGGGTGCCGGGACGGGCGACTACGCTGCGTGCCATGACCACGACGACGACGTCCACGGCCTTCACCGTCACCGAGCGCGAGCAGCGCCGCTCGCCGGAGGAGATCGGCGCGATCCTGGAGAACCCCGGTTTCGGCAACGTGTTCACCGAGCACATGGCCATGATCGAGTGGGACAAGGGCCAGGGCTGGCACGACGCCCGCGTCGCGCCCTACGGCCCCATCCCGCTGGACCCGTCGGCGGCGGTCTTCCACTACGGCCAGGAGATCTTCGAAGGGCTCAAGGCCTACCGCCACGAGGACGGGACGGTGTGGACCTTCCGGCCCGAGCGCAACGCCGAGCGGCTCAACGCCTCGGCCCGTCGGCTGGCGCTCCCCGAGCTGCCGCCGACGATGTTCCTCGACGCGATCAAGGAGGTCGTCCGGCTGGACCAGGCGTGGGTGCCCCCGGCGGGTTCGGGGGAGACCTCGCTCTACATCCGCCCGTTCATGATCGCCACAGAGGAGGCGCTGGGCGTCCGGCCGAGCAACCGGGCCCTGTTCTCGGTCATCTGCTCCCCGGCGGGGGCCTACTTCGCCGGCGGGCTGAAGCCGGTGAGCCTGTGGGTCAGCGAGAAGTACGTCCGGGCGGCCCCCGGCGGGACCGGTGCCGCCAAGTGCGGCGGCAACTACGCGGCCTCCCTGGCGTCCCAGGCCGAGGGCATCGAGAACGGCTGCGACCAGGTCGTCTTCCTCGACGCGCAGGAGCACCTCGCCGTCGAGGAGCTGGGCGGGATGAACCTGTTCTTCGTCTACGCCGACGGACGCATCGTCACCCCCGAGCTGACCGGGACGATCCTGCCGGGCGTGACCCGCTCGTCGCTGATCGAGCTCGCCCGCGAGCGGGGCCTGACGGTGGAGGAGCGCCGGTTCACCATCGACGAGTGGCGCGACGGCGTCGCCTCCGGGCAGATCAGCGAGGTGTTCGCCTGCGGCACGGCCGCGGTCATCACCCCCGTGGGCCGGCTGGCCTGGAACGGTGGCGAGCTGACCATGCCCGACACCCACGAGGTCAGCCTGTCGCTGCGCCAGGAGCTGCTCGACATCCAGTACGGCCGCGCCGAGGACCGGCACGGCTGGCTCTACCAGCTGGTCTGAGCGGACCCGGGGGCCGCGAGCTGTTCACGGGCCCCGTCCTCCGCGAGCGTGTCGAGCACGGCCAGGAGCCGGCGCCGCAGCGCGTTGGACCGCGTCGTGAAGCCGCGCTGGGCGGCGACGTACTCCGCCTTGCCCTCGGCCGTCTCGATCCGCACCGGTGCGTAGCCCAGCTCCCGCAGGTCGTACGGCGCCGCCCGCATGTCCAGCTCCCGCACGTCCCGCGCCAGCAGGAAGGCGTCCAGGGTCAGCTCGCTCGGCACCGCCGGGGCCAGCTTGAAGCACCACTTGTAGACGTCCATCGCCGCGTGCAGGCAGCCGGGCTGCTCCAGGTCGCGCTGGCCCTCGCGGGTCGGGGACAGCGTGTTGCGACCGGCCGCCTCGGGCGTGAAGAACCGGAACGCGTCGTGGTGGCTGCACGTGATCGTGTGCGACTCCACGACCGCGTCGGTGCCCTCGCGGCCCAGCCGCAGCTCCTCCTCGCCGGCACGGTAGACCATCGCCCACTCGTGCAGGCCGAAGCAGCCGAACCGTCCCGGTCGGGACAGGGTGGCCGAGACCAGATCACGCACGAACTCCACCGTCCGGCCGCGCCGGGCGAGGAAAGCAGGGACGTCGAGGTATGCCGTGCCGCCGGCCTGGGCGTAGGACGTCCACCCGGCCCGGTCGGCGGCGCCCTCCAGGGCGACCCCGGGGCCGGGGTGCCAGCGGGCGAGCTGGGCGGGGCGGAAGGCGTAGTACTCCCAGAGGAAGTCGTCGACCGGGTGCCGGAGGCCCGCCACCCTGCGGGCGAGCCGGTCGGCGGTCAGCTGCTCGACCGCAGCCGCGTGCTCGGCCGCGCGGCGACGCCATACCTGCTCGGGAAGGACCTCCACGACGTCCAAGGGTAGGGCCGGGCTGCTCCGCGGAGCAGCCCGTCGCGGCGCGGGGTCGGTGAGGAACGGCCGGTGGCGGGTCTGTCGGTGGCCCGTCCTAGCGTGCTCCGCACGAGCCGGGAGGGGCCCGGGCTCGGGGAGGAGGGGAGATGTCCGTGGGGGACGACGAGGTGGCTGCGCCTGGCGGGGCGGTCCGCGAGCCCGGCGACGGTGAGGGGTCGGACGCAGCAGGGCCGGGGCCGACGCGGGAGGGACACCTGACGCCTGACGACCTGGACGCCCTGGGGGACGAGATCGCCCAGCTGGCCGGGCAGATCGCGGCGGCGACCGCGCGGTTCCTGGCGCTGCTGGGCCGGTTCGACGAGCAGGGCGGATGGGCGGGACCGGGGATCCGGAGCCTGGCGCACTGGCTGTCCTGGCGCGCGGGGATGAGCCTGCGCACGGCGCGCGACCACGTCCGGGTCGCCCGCTCGCTCCGCTCGTTGCCGCAGACCGCCCAGGCGTTCGGCAAGGGCGAGCTGTCCTACTCCAAGGTGCGGGCGATCAGCCGGGTCGCGACCCAGGAGACCGAGCCCGAGCTGGTCGCGCTGGCCAGGAACGCGCCGGCGGCCCACGTGGAGCGGATCACCGCGGGACTGCGCACGGTGGCGGCCGAGGAGGAGCGCCGGCAGGAGCGGAGCAGCCGCCCCGACCCGGAGCCCGGTCAGCCGCCGCGCCCGTCCGACCCGCCGCCGCAGTCCCTGCAGTGGCGCTGGGACGAGGACAGCGGCGACCTCGTCGTCTGGGGCCGGTTCGGGCCGGCGGACGGACGCCGGCTGCTGGCCGCCCTGACCCGGTCGGAGCTGGAGCGGATCCGCACGGTGGTCCACGAGCCCGGCGAGGTGCCCGACCCGGAGGTCGACCCGGACGCCGGTGATGAGGCCCACCCCGAGGAGCCGCACGAGGAGTCGGTGGACCGCACGGCACCGCCCCCGGGACAGGCCGGTCCGGCCCTCCTCGCACTGGCGGAGATCGGCCTGAGCGCCCAGGAGGCACCGGTGCTGGCGTCCTCGGCCGAGGTGGTCTTCGTCCACCGGCAGGATCCGGGCGGCGGGGAGGACTGCTCCGCGGAGCAGCAGCCGGGGGTCGTCGCACCCGACGACGGGCCGGCGCTCGACGACGGCACGGCCGAGGAGGTGCTCTGCGGGGCCGACAGCCGGTGCGTCCTGCGCGACGCGGAGGGGGCCGTGCTGGCCTTCGGGCGACGACGACGCCGCTTCTCCACGGCTCAGCTCAAGGCCCTGCGGCTGCGCGACGGCGGCTGCCGGACCCCGGGCTGCGGGCGCACGAGGTTCCTGCACGCCCACCACGTGGTGTTCTGGTCCCGCGGAGGGGCCACCGACCTCGACAACGCGGTGCTGCTGTGCGGGGCCTGCCACCGGGCCGTCCACCTGGGACAGCTTGTGGTGAGGGCCCTGGGCCGGCAGCGGTTCGAGTTCCGCGACGCCGGGGGAGAGGTGCTGGTGCCCGCCCCGCCGATGTTCGGCCGGGCCGATGCGATCCTCGCCCACCGGACCATCACCCCCCGCACCGTGACCGGCGGCTGGGGCGGCGAACCGCTGGACAACAGCCTCGTCACGAGCATGCTCATCGCCCAGTGGCGTGTCAGCGGCCGACGGTTCGGCCCGTTCGACCCCACCCCGCCCTGGACCGACCTCGACGCACCCTCGTGGGAGGGCAGGAGCGCCGCGTGAGGGCGGGCGCGCACCGCATACCCTGTGCACCATGCGCATCTGCCGATTCACCGCCGGTGACGA
Source organism: Ornithinimicrobium kibberense (assembly GCF_006519705.1). Classification (NCBI taxonomy): domain Bacteria; kingdom Bacillati; phylum Actinomycetota; class Actinomycetes; order Micrococcales; family Ornithinimicrobiaceae; genus Ornithinimicrobium; species Ornithinimicrobium kibberense. Next base: position 35,779 of record NZ_VFXM01000013.1, on the reverse strand, counting down.
CCCCCGCTTCGGACTTGTGGACGGGGCGGGCGAGAAGATCGCCGAGATCTCCGGCGACCCGCTCTACACGCGGATCGAGCTGACCGGCGAGACCCACCTCGTCGAGGACGTCCGGCTCCTCGCCCCGGTCATCCCGCGGAGCAAGGTCGTGGCGATCGGGCGCAACTACGCCGACCACGCCCGGGAGATGGGCAACGAGCTGCCCGACGAGCCGATGATGTTCTTCATCCCCAACACCTCCGTCTGCGGACCCGGGGACCCGGTGGTGATCCCGGCCTTCGCCCGCGAGATCTCCTACGAGGGTGAGCTGGCCGTCGTGATCGGCCGGCTGTGCAAGGACGTGCGGGCCGAGGACGCTGCCTCCGTCGTCTTCGGCTACACGGTCGCCAACGACGTCACCGCGCGGGACCTGCAACGGGGTGACAACCAGTGGGCCCGCGCCAAGGGGATGGACACCTTCACCCCACTCGGGCCGTGGATCGAGACCGACCTGGACGTCGCCGACCTGAGCATCGTCACGACCGTCGACGGGGAGGTCCGCCAGGACGGCACCACCGCCGACCTGCACTTCGGCATCGGCGAGCTCATCGCGCACGCGTCGGCAGCCTTCACCCTCCTTCCGGGGGACGTGCTGCTCACCGGCACGCCCGCCGGGGTCGGTCCGATCACCCCCGGCCAGCGCTGCGAGGTGACCATCGAGGGGATCGGCGTGCTGGCCAACCCGTTCGTCGCCGCCGACCCGCACGAGGGGTCCGGGGGTTCCGAGGGGTCCGACGGGACCGGCGGGTCCGACACCCCACGAGGCTGAGCGGCGCATGACCGACGCCCCCATCGGCGTCTTCGACTCCGGCTTCGGCGGGCTGACCGTCGCCCGGGAGATCCTCGACCAGCTGCCCCAGGAGTCGATCCTCTACCTCGGGGACACCGCCCGCACCCCCTACGGTCCGCGGCCGATCGCCGAGGTCCGGCAGTTCGCCCTCGAGTGCCTCGACCGGTTGGTGGCCCACGGGGTCAAGGCCCTGGTCATCGCCTGCAACAGCGCCTCCGCCGCTGTCCTGGCCGATGCCCGGGAGCGGTACGACGTCCCCGTCGTCGAGGTCATCCGGCCGGCGGTCCGCCGGGCGATGGCGGTGACCCGCTCGGGACGGATCGGGGTGATCTCCACCCAGGCCACGCACCAGTCGCGGGCCTACCTGGACGCCTTCGTCGCCGCGCCCCCCGACGTCGACGTGACCTCCCAGCCGTGCCCCCGCTTCGTCGAGCTGGTCGAGGCCGGGATCACCAGCGGGCCGGAGGTGATCGAGACGGCGCGGGGCTACCTGGCGCCCCTGCAGGACAAGGGGGTGGACACCCTGATCCTGGGCTGCACGCACTACCCCCTGCTGACCTCGGCGCTGCAGTACGTCCTCGGCGAGGAGGTCACCCTGGTCTCGTCGGCCGCGGCCACGGCCGCCGACCTCTTCCGCGTGCTCACCGACGGCGACCTGCTCGCCCCGGCCGACAACGAGCCGCAGCACCAGTGGCTGACGACGGGGGACCCGCACGGGTTCACCTTCCTGGCGCGGCGGTTCCTGGGCCCGGAGGTGGACCAGGTGCACCGGGCGTTCGTGGGCCGCGAGGACGAGGTGACCACCGGCTGACCGGCGTGCGCCGACCGACGTGGGCCAAGCCGTGCTGGCGGCCAGGTCTGCACCCGGCAGACCGTCAGCCGATCAGTCCCGCGGCGCGGGCGGCGGCGACGGCCGCCGTCCGGCTGTCCACCCCCAGCTTGCCGAAGACGTGGTTCAGGTGCGTCTTGACGGTGGCCTCGCTCACCACCAGCCGACGGGCGATGCCCCGGTTGGACAACCCCTCCGCGACGAGCTGCAGCACCTCCCGCTCCCGACCCGAGAGCTCGGCCCGCCGGACCCGCATGGTCTGCACGACCCGCTGCGTCAGCTCGGGGCCGAGCACCGACCCGCCACGGCCGGCCGTCTCGATCGTCGCCACGAGCACGGCGGGCTGGGCGTCTTTGAGAAGGTAGCCCGCGGCACCGGCCTCCACCGCCCGCACCAGGTCCGCGTCGTGGTCGTAGGTGGTCAGGATGAGCACGGCCGGCGGGGACGAGCGGGCACGGAGGGCGCGCGTGACCGCGACGCCGTCGGGCCCCTGCCCCAGGCGCAGGTCGCAGAGCACGACATCCGGACGCAGCGCGGCGGCCTGGTCGATCGCAGCATGCCCGTCCGCGGCCTCGCCCACCACCTCCAGGGTGGGCTGCACCGACAGCAGTGCGGTCAGCCCCGCCCGGACGACGGGATGGTCGTCGACGACCAGGACCCGCACCCCCTTCGTGGCGCTCACCAGGACCTCCTCGGAGCCCTGCCCGTCCCACGGGGCACGTGGGCGCTCACGGCGGTGCCACGGCCGGGCCCGGACTCCACCTCGAGGTCCCCGCCGAGCTCGCGGAGCCGTTCCCGCGCCGCCCGCAGCCCGTAGCCCCCGCGGGACGGCGTCTCCCGGCGCGCCCCGGTCTCCTCCCCGGGGACGAATCCCCGTCCGTCGTCGACGACGTCCAGCCGCACCGACTCCCCGGCCTCGGCGAGGGTGAGGACCACCCGGTGGGCGGACGCGTGCTGCCGGACGTTGGCCAGCGCCGTCTGCGCCGTGCGCAGCAGCGTCACCTCCAGCGGTGGGGGGAGGCCGCCGACGTCACCGTCGACCCGCACCTGCGCCTCGACCCCCGTCTCGTCCTCGAACCTGCCGGCGATCCGGCGGACCGCGTCGGTCAGGCCGGACTCCAGCGGTGCGGGCGCGAGGGCACCGACGACCCGACGGGCCTCGTCGAGGTGGTCGGCGGCGCTGGCCCCGATCTGGTCGAGCAGGCGACGCTGCCCCACCGGGTCGTCCGTGGCCGTCCCCGCCCGCGCCAGCAGCAGGATGGAGGAGAACCCCTGCGCGAGCGTGTCGTGGATGTCCCGCGACAGCCGGGTCCGCTCGGCGAGGACCCCGGCCTCGCGCTGCGCCTGGGCCAGCTCGGCGTGCAGTTCCTCGGCCTCCTCCTGGGCCGCGACGAGCGAGGCGATCAGGCGTCGGCGTTCGGCGTTGTCCCGCACGAGCGCCTGCAGGCCACGGGACAGGGCCAGGGCGAAGAGGGCCCCGACAGAGGGGCCGACGACGGCTGCGGTGCTCCACCCCTCGGCGTGCCCTCCCCGCGCGACGACGACGACCAGGACCAGCAGGCCGAGGACCACGGCCCCGCGCAGCGGCAGCAGGTGGCCGGCCAGCAGCCACACCGAGAACGCCACCCACACCAGGTCCGGGGAGACGGCCGTGGCCACCAGCCAGCAGGCCACCAGGCCCAGCAGCCACCAGCCGCCCGCCCTCAGACCCCCGTCGGTGCGGCCGGACGACCTCGGCCCCGGCTCCCGCAGCCGCACGGAGGCGGCCCGGGCGCCGACGGCATACCAGAGCAGCAGCGCCGCGCTCGCGAGCAGCAGCGGCAGGGGCGCCGTCCCCGTGGCCAGCGCCCGGGCCACGCCCACGACGACGAGCACGACCAGCAGGAGGTGCTGGACCAGCACGAGGCGGCGGACCATCCCGGCCTGGTCGCTCTCCCGGTCCGCCGTGCTCACGGGGTCATCGTGCCAGCACGGGGGAACGCAGCCGCCCGCCGTCCTGGGCGCGCACCTCCCCGTCCGCCGGCGCCGGGTGGGCCGGCCACCAGAAGCGGTCCCCCAGCAGCGTGACCACGGCCGGGACGAGCAGGGTCCGGACCAGCATGGTGTCCACGACCACCCCCAGCCCCACGATCAGCCCGAGCTGACCGAGGGTCACGAGCGGCAGGACGCCCAGCGCCGCGAAGACGCCCGCCAGCACGATCCCCGCGCTCGTGATGACCCCTCCGGTCGTGGCGACCCCGCGCACGACCGCCGCCCGCGTCCCCAGCCCGGGCACCTCGGAGCGCACCCGGTGGACCAGGAAGATCGTGTAGTCGATCCCCAGCGCGACGAGGAAGAGGAAGGCGAGCAGCGGCACCGAGGTGTCCAGGGCCTCGAACCCCAGGAACGTCCGGCCGAGCCACGCGCCCGCGCCGATCGTCGCCAGGGTGCTCACGACGTTGACGGCCAGCAGCACCAGCGGCGCCACGAGCGAGCGGAGCAGCAGCGCCAGGACCGCCGCCACGACGGCCAGCACGAGGGGTGCCACCAGGAGCAGGTCCGCGCGGGCCCCGTCCCGGGCGTCCACCTCGGTCGCGGGCGCGCCGCCGACGAGGACAGGGGTCCCGGGTATGCCGTCCGCCGCGGCCCGCAGGTCCGTCACCAGGTCGCGCTCCGCGGAGGAACCGGGTGCTGCGTCGGAGACGACGGACAGGGTCGCCACGTCGCCCGCCGAGGTGGCGCCGGAGGGGCCGGGAGCGACCGAGACGACCCCGGGCACGGTGTCGACGGCCCGGGTCACGGCGTCGACCTGCTCCGGTGCGGCGAGGACGACCACCGGCTGGGCCGCGCCCGCCGGGAAGTGCTCGGACAGCGTCGTCAGCGCCTCCACCGACTCGGCGGCGACCCGGAAGCGTTCGGTCTGGGTCAGACCGACCTGGGTGCCGAGGAGCCCTGACGCCATCACCGCAAGGAGCGCGCTCCCGGCGGTCAGCACCCGCCACGGCCGTCGCACGACCGCACCGGCGACACGCCCCCAGGGGTCGGTCCGTGGCCCGCGGTCGGCGCCGGGCCGGGGGACGAACGGCCAGAAGACGCCGCGGCCGACCACGGCCAGGGCCGGGGGCAGCACGACCAGGGCGGCCACGAGGGCCACGAGCAGCCCGAGGGCCGCCGCGACGCCCAGGCCACGGGTGCCGGGTACGGAGGCCAGCGCCAGGGTGGCCAGGGCCAGGACGACGGAGACGTTGCTGGCCAGGATGGCCGGCAGGGTGCCGCGCCAGGCGACGCGCAGCGCCTGCCGGTGGTCCTCGTGGACCCGCAGCTCCTCGCGGTAGCGCGAGATGAGCAGCAGCGCGTAGTTGGCGCCCGCACCGAACACCAGCACGCTGATGATGCCGGCGTCGAAGGTCAGGCCCAGCCACCGACCCAGCGACGTCGTCGTCACCGCGGCCACCTGGTCGGCCAGACCCACCACCGTGATGGGGACGAGCCACAGCACGGGGGAGCGGTAGGTCAGCAGGAGCAGCAGACCGACCACGGCGACCGTGACGAGCAGCAGCCGGACGTCGGCCCCGTCGAAGGAGGCGGCCAGGTCGGCGGCGACCGCCGGCCCGCCCGTCGTCCGGGCCCGCAGGTCCTCCGGAAGCTCCGCGGAGACCGCGGCACGGACCTCGTCGACGACCGCGCGCGTGACGTCGGTGCCGTCCTCCCCCTGGACGGACACGGGTACCCGCAGCAGGGCGGCCCGGCCGTCCTGGCTCGGGACCGGCCCGGCGACCTGCTCCCCGGCCGCCACCGGCAGGAGGGCCCCCATCCGGCCGAGCGCCGCATGGTCGTCCGTGGCGAGGGGCCCGCCGTCCTCGTGGGTGACCACGACGACGAGCTGCCCCAGGTCGCTGCCGGGCAGCTCGGCTAGCAGGTCGGCGACCTGCGCGGACTCGGAGCCGGTGGGGGCGGGGCGGTGGTCGTCGGCGAGCTCTCCGCCCCGGAGGCCGCCGATCAGGCCGACGGCGACGAGCAGGGCGAGAAGGAGGGTTACCGGTGCGTCGAGGGGGCCGGTGAGGGGACGGAGAGGGGGACGTCGAGGCATGTCTCGACGGTATGGACGGAGGCACGGCCGCGGCCGCCCCGCGACCTCCACCCTTCGGTTGATCCGGGGCCGGTAGCCTGGGACCACCGCCGGCGCAGCGCCGGCGGCCGACCGTGGGAGGGACCTCGGTGACAGCGCACGCCGCGACCGCCGGCCGGGCCAGGAGCCTCCTGCCGTGACCGGGGCGATCCTGCTCCTGCTCGTCGGCATCGCGGCGATCCTGCTCATCATCGCGGCGAACGGCTACTTCGTGGCCCAGGAGTTCGCCTACATGTCGGTCGACCGCAACCGGCTGGCCGCCCAGGCCAGGTCCGGGGACGCGGCGGCGGAGCGCGCGCTGAAGGTCACCGGCCGCACCTCGTTCATGCTCTCCGGCGCCCAGCTGGGGATCACCGTGACCGGCCTGCTCATCGGCTACGTCGCCGAGCCGCTCGTGGGGCAGGCCCTGGGCACCCTGCTCGGGGGCGTGGGCGTGCCCGCGGCCGTCAGCATCTCGGTGGGCACGGTGGCCGCGCTGGCCGTGGCCACCGTGGTCCAGATGCTCTTCGGCGAGCTCTACCCCAAGAACCTCGCGATCGCCAACGCCGGCCCGATGGCCCGCTGGCTGGCCCGCTCCACGCTCATCTACCTGGCCGTCTTCGGCTGGCTGATCAGCTTCTTCGACAAGTCGGCCAACCTGCTCCTGCGGGCCGTGGGGATCGAGCCGATCCACGACCTCGACACCACCGCCACCGCGGAGGACCTGGGCCGGATCGTCTCGGACTCGCGCGAGAGCGGCGACCTGCCCGAGGAGCTGTCCATGCTGCTGGACCGCATCCTCGACTTCCCGGACCAGGACGTCGAGCACGCGATGATCCCCCGGGCCAAGGTGGACACGGTCGGGCCCGGGACCACCGTGGGCGAGGTGCGGGAGCTCATGGCGCGGGCGCACACCCGGTACCCCGTCGTCGACGACGCGGGTGAGCCGGTGGGCGTCGTCCAGCTCGTGGACGTCCTCCGGGGCCGGCCCGACCCGGCGGCACCGGTCTCGGACGTCATGCGTCCCGCCGTCGTCGTGCCCACCCTCATGCCGCTGCCGAACGCCGTCGACGAGCTGGCCGGCGCCGGCCAGCAGATGGCCTGCGTCATCGACGAGTACGGCGGCTTCGCGGGGGTGCTGACGATGGAGGACCTGGCCGAGGAGCTCGTCGGCGAGATCACCGACGAGCACGACGAGGCCACCCCCGAGCTCATCGTCGGCCAGGAGGACGAGGGCTGGCGGATGGACGGCGACGTGCACCTCGACGAGGTCGAACGGGCCGTCGGCCACCGCCTGCCCCAGGGCGACTTCGAGACGATCGCGGGCCTGGTCATCGCCGAGACGGGGGACCTCCCGGAGGAGGGCCGCGTGGTGACGGTCGGCCTGCCGGCGGACCCGGCCGAGGTGGTCTCGGACGAGCCCGTCTCCCGGGCGCTTGAGATCGAGGTCCTCGAGGTGGCCCGGCACGTCCCCAGCGAGGTGCGGGTCCGGCTCATCACCCGGGAGCTGGGGGAGCAGGAGGGCCCCGACGGCCCCGACGGCACCGACGAGGAGGACGACCGATGACCAACCCCTGGGTCGTGCTCCTGGCCACCGTCCTGCTCATCGTCCTGAGCGCCTTCTTCGTCGTCATCGAGTTCGCCCTGCTCGGCGCACGCCGCCACCGTCTCGAGGCCGAGGCGGTGACCTCCCGGTCCGCCCGTGCGGCCCTGCGCGGGATCGACGAGCTCACGCTCATGCTGGCCGGCGCCCAGCTGGGCATCACGGCGGCCACCTTCGCCCTGGGGGCGATCACCAAGCCGGCCGTCGACAGCTGGCTGGGCCCGGCCCTGCAGGCCCTCGGCGTCCCCGGCTGGCTCGCCGGCGGCACCTCCTTCGCGCTGTCGCTGCTGCTCGTGACCTTCCTGCACCTCGTCGTGGGCGAGATGGCCCCCAAGTCGTGGGCCATCGCCCACCCCGAGCTGGCCGCGAAGCTCGTCGGCATCCCCGGGCGGGCCTTCGTCACCGTGGTCCGGCCCCTCCTCGTCGGGGTGAACTCCCTGGCCAACCGGCTGGTGCGGGCCAGCGGCGTGACCCCCGTCGACCGCGCCGCCGTGGGCGGCCGGGACGCCGAGACCATCCGGCACCTCGTCGAGCAGTCCGCCGCGCACGGCGTCCTGGAAGAGTCCTTCCAGAGCCAGATCTCCGACGTCCTCGAGCTCGAGCGGCTCACCGTCGGCGAGCTGGTGCCCCAGGACCAGGAGACGGTCGCCGTCGGCGTGGACGCCACCGTGGACGAGGTCCAGGAGGCCGCCGCCCGCAGCGGGCACCTGCGGATCCTGCTGGCCACCCCGGACGGGGGGCTGCCGGGGGTCGTGCACGTGCGCGACACCCTCACCCAGGAGGGCGGGCACCCCGTCCGGGCCACGGCGCGACCGGCCTTCGTGCTCGCTCCGGACGTCCCGGTCTACGAGGCGCTGCGCCGGATGCGGGAGAGCGCCGAGCAGCTCGCGGTCGTCGCGGACGGCAGCGACGTCGTCGGCCTGGTCAGCGTCGCCGACATCCTCCGTCGCGTGCTGCCCGGGCCGCGGGCCGACGTCTGAGGTCGTGACGTCCGGCACGGGACACGGACCACGCCGGGCGGGCACGATGGGGCCATGGACCTGACGATCGTCGGCTGCACCGGCTCGCTGCCGGGCCCCGCCTCGCCGGCCAGCTGCTACCTGGTGCGGACCCGGGCTGAGGGACGCACCTGGCAGCTGCTCCTCGACCTGGGGCCGGGCGCCCTCGGCGCCCTGCAGCGGCATACCGACCCCGTGCGGCTGGACGCGGTAGTCCTGTCCCACCTGCACCCGGACCACTGCCTCGACCTGACCGGGCTGCGCGTGCTCCGGGCCTACGGGCCGTCCCCGGCGGGCGAGGACCTCACCGTCCACGCACCCGCGGGGGCGGCGGAGCGGATGGCCCGGGCCTACGGGGTCGCCGGACCCGAGCCGCTGAAGGGGATGGCCTTCGTCGACCTCGTCGACGGACGGTCGTTCACCGTCGGCCCGTTCACCGTCACGCCCTACGCCGTCCTGCACCCGGTGCCGGCCTACGGGCTGCGGGTCGAGGCCGACGGCCAGGTGCTCGCCTACACCGGTGACACCGACACCTGCCCGGGGCTGTCGCCCCTGATGGCCGACGCCGACCTCGTCCTGTCCGAGGCGTCCTACCTCGAGGGGCGGGACACCGGTCGGGGCGTCCACCTCACCGCCCGGCGCGCCGCGCAGGCCGCCCGGGACGCCGGCGCCCGCCGGCTGGTGCTCACCCACCTGCCCCCCTGGACCGACCCGCAGGAGGCGCGCGCGGAGGCGGCCCAGGTCTGGCCCGGCGAGGTGGAGCTGGCCGTCCCGGACGCGACCCTCCCGGTGGGCCCGACGTGACGGGGCGCGACGTCCGGGGGTGGGCGGAGGGCCGTCGCCGGACCGTCGGGTTCGTCGGTGCCGTCCTGGCACTGGCGATGGCCACCCTCTGGACGGTGGTGGTGCCCGACCGCGCCACCGAGGTCGACGGGGTCCGGCAGCTGGCGGTGCGGTGGGGGCACCCGCTGTGCTGGGTGCTCCTGGCTCTCGCCGGGGTGCTGTATGCAGTCCGGGCCCCGGCCGCGTGGGTGGCCGGCGTCACCTGGGCGGCGCTCGCGGCATACCTGCTGTTCCTCGGGGCGACGGTCCTCTGACCTGCGCCTACGGGGCCAACGCCCCGTCCACCTCCCAGGATTCTTCCAGAGTTGCTACCGTTACGGGAGTGACGTAAGTCACTGTCCGTGCTGTCTCGTGCAAGGAGCAACCATGAACGCCTGGCGTGACTACGACTGGGTGGGGCTGGCCGAGAAGGCCCTTCTCGCCCTGCTGATCCTCGTCGCGACCTGGATCCTGGCCAAGGCCGTCCAGTGGGCCATCACCAAGCTCGTCGCCAAGCTCGACTTCTTCCAGCGTGAGGCCCGGGACGGGGAGTCCCTGGGCCAGGCCGTCGGCAAGATCGGGTCGCTGCTCGTCTGGCTGCTGGGCCTGATCGCGATCCTGCAGGTCTTCGCCCTCGACCAGGTCCTGGCTCCCGTCCAGGGCATGCTGGGCGACATCCTCGGCTACCTGCCGAACATCATCGGTGCCGGCTTCGTCTTCTTCATCGGCTGGATCATCGCCAAGATCGTCAAGCAGATCACCGAGACCGCGCTCGACTCCGCCGGCTTCGACCGGGCCGTCGCCCGCCTGGGCGACCGCGCCTCCGCCGAGACCGGGGGCCGGCCGGCCACCGCCACCGCCGGCGACGGGGCCACCGCCACGGTCACCACCACCGACGACGCGGCCGGCTCCGGGTCCGGGACCCGCCTGTCCACCGTCGTGGCCAACCTGCTGTTCGCGGTCATCCTCATCGTGGTCACCATCGCCGCCCTGCAGATCCTGGGCATCTCGGCCATCTCCGACCCGGCCGAGCAGATGCTCACGGTCATCCTGGACGCGATCCCGCGGATCATCGCCGCGGCCATCCTGCTGGGCCTGGGCTACGTCATCGCCCGCTTCGCGGCCCAGCTGCTGGAGACCACCCTGCGCGGGCTGGGCACCGACCGGGCGGTCGCCGAGCTGGGCGCCGTCCCGGAGGGTCGCAGCGCCTCCTCGATCATCGCCCGCGTCGCCCAGATCGCCATCCTGCTGTTCTTCGCGGTCATGGCGGCCCGGGTCCTGGAGTTCCCGGAGGTCACCGACATCCTCGAGGAGATCCTCGCCCTCGGCGGGCGGGTCATCTTCGGCGGCGCGATCATCGCGGCCGGCGTCTTCATCGCCAACCTGCTGCGCCGCACGATGGGCACCGGCACGGCCACCACGGTCGTCTACTGGGCCACGATCGCGTTGTTCGTGGCGATGGGCCTGAAGTACATGGGCATCGCCGACTCGATCATCAACCTGGCCTTCGGCGCCGTCGTCGTCGGCGCCGCGGCAGCCGCGGCCCTGGCCTACGGCCTGGGCGGTCGCGACGCCGCTGCGCGCTCGCTGAAGAAGGTGGAGGCCAAGGCGCAGGAGCCCTCGGGCGACCCGGCCCCCACGAGCTCCACCCCCGGGAGCGGTCCGCAGGTCTGAGGACGTCTCCCGACGACCCGGCGCGCCCCTGACCTCGACGAGGTCCGGGGCGCGCCGCCGTCGCGGGCCCCCGTCCCCTGCTCCCGCCCGCCGGCGCGAGGCATACGCTGGCCCCATGACCACCGGAACCCGCCACGACGGCCGCGCCCCCGACGAGCTGCGGGAGATCAGGATCACCCGCAACTGGCTCGACCACGCCGAGGGCAGCGTCCTCGTCGAGTTCGGCCGCACCCGCGTCCTGTGCGCCGCGTCCTTCACCGAGGGCGTCCCGCGCTGGCGCCGCGGCAGCGGCAAGGGCTGGACCACCGCGGAGTACGCCATGCTCCCGCGCGCCACCCACACCCGCTCCGAGCGCGAGTCCGTCAAGGGCCGCATCGGCGGGCGGACCCACGAGATCAGCCGGCTCGTGGGACGGTCCCTGCGGGCGGTCGTGGACCTGGAGGCGCTCGGCGAGAACACCATCCAGATCGACTGCGACGTGCTCCAGGCCGACGGCGGCACCCGCACCGCCGCGATCACCGGCGCGTTCGTGGCTCTCGTGGACGCCGTCGAGTCGGCCCGGTCCCAGGGGCTGATCAAGGCCTCGGCCGAGCCGGTGGTCGGCTCGGTCTGCGCGGTGAGCGTCGGCGTCGTGGACGGCGAGCCGGTCCTCGACCTCGACTACGAGGAGGACGTCACCGCCGACACCGACATGAACGTCGTCATGACCGGGGACGGCCGCTACGTCGAGGTCCAGGGCACCGCCGAGGGGGTCCCCTTCGACCGTGAGCTGCTGGACGCGCTGCTCGACGTCGCCGCGGAGGGCTGCGCCGAGCTGACCGCGCGCCAGCAGGCCGCCTTCGGCGCCGACGACATGGGCGGCGCGGACTCCCACGAGGTCGGCGCCGACGTCGACCAGGGCCCTCCGACCTGGTGACCGGCACGGACCGTCGCCTCGTGCTGGCGACCCGCAACCCCGCCAAGGTCGTCGAGCTGCGGGAGATCCTCGCCGAGGCCCTCGCCGGGACCGGCCTGGAGCTGGTCGGCCTGGACGCCTTCGCCGGGCTCGAGGACGTCGTGGAGTCGGGCGTCACCTTCGCCGACAACGCCCTGCTCAAGGCCAGGTATGCCGCGCGCGCCACCGGCCTCCCGGCGCTCGCGGACGACTCGGGCCTGGCCGTGGACGTGCTCGGCGGCGCACCAGGGGTCTTCTCGGCCCGGTGGGCGGGGCCGTTGGCCGAGGCCGCCGGCACCTCGCGGGACGAGGCCAACAACGCCCTCCTGCTCGCCCAGCTCGCCGACGTGCCGGACGAGCACCGCGGAGCCGGCTTCGTGTGCGCCGCGGCGCTGGTCGTCCCGGGGGAGGGCCCCGGGTCCGTCGGCCGCGAGGTGGTGCGCGAGGGGCACTGCCGGGGCACCCTGGCCCGATCCCCGCGTGGCGACGGCGGCTTCGGCTACGACCCGCTGCTGGTCCGGCCCGACGGGCGCACCCTGGCCGAGCACTCCGCGGCGGAGAAGAACGCCGTCTCCCACCGCGGGCAGGCCTTCCGGGCGCTGTCCGAGGACCTGCAGACCCTGTCGCCGTAGGGTCGGGGCCCGCCCGGGACGGAGCACGGGTCCGCCCGGCCGTGGGATGGTGGACGGGTTATGCGGTTCCTGCTGCTCGGTGAGCGGGCCGCCGTCCAGCAGGACGGGTCGGCCGCACCCAGCTCGCCGCGGACGGTCTCCCTCGTGGCCTACCTGGCCGTCCACGCCGGCGTCCCCCAGCCCCGGGCCACCGTGGCCGCCGCCCTGTGGCCGGACACCCCGGGGCCCCAGGCCCTGACCAACCTGCGTCGCGAGCTGCACCACCTGCGCCGGCTGTTCGCCGGGGACGGGTGCCTCCAGGTCACCGCCACCGACCTCACCTGGCACGACGGCCCCGGCTGCACGGTGGACCTTCTCGACCTCCGCGCCACGGTCACCGGGCTGCGCGCGGCCGTGGAGGGCGCCCGTCCCGCCGGTGCCCCCGAGGAGACGCTGCTCGCCCTGGGGCGCGACCTGCTCGGCACCTACCGCGGCGACCTGCTGCCGGGGCTCGACGACGGGTGGGTGGTCGACCTGCGGGCGCAGGTGGAGCAGGAGTTCGTCGACGCCTGCGACCTGCTCGTGGGGACGGCGACCGGCCTCGACCCGTCCTCGCCGGTCCACGGGCCGGCCCTGGACGCCGCCCGGCGGCGCGTCCGCCTGCGGCCTCTGGAGGAGGCCGGCCACGTGACCCTGATGCGCCTCCTGGCCCACGTCGGCGACGTGCCCGGGGCGCTGGCCGCCTACCACCGGTGCGCCCGGGTGCTCCGGGACGAGCTCGGGGTCGACCCGGGTGCCGCCGCGCAGGCGTTGCTGGCCGAGCTCCTGGGGCGCGCGGGCGGGGCGTCGGAGGACCCGCCCGGACGGGTGGTCCGTCCGGCGGGCGCCGGGGAGAGGGATCCGCTCGTGGGGCGGGAGCCGGAGCTGGCGGCGCTCGTGTCCCAGCTGGACGCCGCGACCACCTCCGGGCTGCGGGTCGCCCTCGTGCACGGAGAGGCGGGCTCGGGCAAGAGCCGTCTGGTGGAGGAGCTGCTCGCGGCGGCCCGGCGCCGAGGCCTGCGCACCGCCGCCGGCGGTGGCCACGCGATGGGCGGGGCGGTCGCGATGGCCCCCGTGCTCGACTGGCTCGCGGGCGAGCCGGGCCGACCGCTCCCCTCCGGGCCCGGGGAGGGGTCGGCGCGGGGTGCGGCGAGCTGGGAGCGGCTGGGCTTCGTCCGAGACCTCGTGCGTCGGCTGGCGGCCTCGGCCCCGGCCGTGCTCGTCCTGGAGGACGTCCAGTGGGTCGACCAGGACACCCTCGACCTGGTGTCGTCCCTGGCCCGCTGGGAGCCGGCGGCCCGCCTCCTCCTCGTCCTGACCGCCCGTTCCGGTGCGCTGGAGGAGAGCACCGACCTGGCCCGGTGGACGGCCGGTGTCCGGGCCCAGGTGCCGACCCTGGTCGTGCGCACCGGGCCGCTGACCCCGTCCGAGGGTCGCACCCTGGTCCGCCGTCATGGGGACGAACGGTGGGACGACGACCGCTGCGCCGCGCTGCACGCCGCCACGGGCGGGTTCCCCCTCCACCTCGTCGAGGCGGCCCGGCTCCTCGTCCGGCACGAGCGCGCCGGCACCCTCCCGGCGGCGGACCTGCCCACGGGAGACCTGCGCGGCGTGCTGACCCACCGGCTGACCGTCCTCGGCGGTGCCGCCCAGCAGCTGGCCGTGGTCGCCGCGGCGGTCGGGCGGTCGGCGTCGCTGCCGCTCCTGCGGCTCGCCGGCGGCCTGGACGACGCGACGACCGTCCAGGCGCTGGACGAGCTCTGCCGGGCGGCCGTCCTCGTCGAACGTCCCGGGGGGTACGACTTCACCCACGACCTCCTCCGGGACGCGGCCTACGAGCTGGCGACCCCGGCGCGGCGGGCGCTCGTCCACCTGCGTGTGGGCGAGGCGCTGGAGCGGCTGCACGGCGAGCACCTCGAGGACGTCGCCGCGCTGCTGGGGGAGCAGTACTCCCGGGCAGGCCTGCCCGAACGGGCGGTCCGGCACCTGCGGGAGGCCGCCCGGGCGGCCGGCCGGGTGTTCGCCGCGGACCGGTCCATCGAGTCCCTCAGGGCCGCCGCGCTCCAGCTGCAGGCGCTCCCTGCAGGACCTGCGCGCGACCGCGACGAGCTGGACTGCCTGCACGACCTCGCCGCGGTCCTCAACGCCCGGCACGGCTGGACCTCCCCGGCGCTGCGCAGCACGCTGGAACGCGCGCAGGAGCTGGCGGCGGGCCTCCACGACGACCCTGCGCTCGCCGACGTGCTCACCGGTCTGTGGGGCACCGACTACGTGCGCGGCGCCAACCGGCAGGCGCTGGCGACCGCGGAGGCGGCCCGGGCGGCGGCCACCCGCTCGGGGGACCGGGTCAGGGTGGCCGTGGGCCGCTTCGCGGTCGGCGCCACCCTGGTGCACCTGGGTCGGCCCCGGGACGGGCTGGACGAGCTGGAGGGAGCCATCGCCGAGGGCCTGACCTCGTTCCGGCTGGCGGTCGGGTCCCGCCCGGAGGTGCACGCCCGGGCGTGGGCGGCCCACGCCCGGGCCCTGCTCGGTGACACGGAGGGTGCGACGGCCGCGTCGCAGGAGGCCCTGGACCGGGCCGGCAAGCACCCCTACGACCGCGCCCTGGCCCTGGCCTACGCCGCGGTCACGGCGCACCTGCGCGACGACCGCCACGGTCTGGTCCCGCTCGTGGACGAGCTCGCCCAGCAGTGCGGGCGCTACGAGCTGGGCTACTACGGCAGCTGGGGCGAGGCGCTGCACGGCTGGATCGACGGGGGCGAGGCCGGTGCCGCCCGCCTCCGGCGAGCCATCACCGACCAGCGGGCCACGGGTGTCGGGGCCCGGTCCGGCTACTTCCTGAGCCTGCTGGCCGACGTGACCGCCGACCCGTCGGAGGCCCGTGCCGTGCTCGACGCCGCCGCGGCCAACGCCCGGGCCCAGGAGGACCTGTGGTGGCTGCCCGAGATCGAGCGCCGACGGGGGCTGCTGCGTCCGGCGGGCGAGCGGCGTCCAGCCCTCGAGGCCGCCCTGGAGCTGGCGACGGCCCAGGGCAGCCGGTTGCTGGCCGAGCGCTGCCGGCTCTCGCTTGCGGACCTGCCGGAGGGCTGACCGGGGGCGGTGCGAACGCTGGGCGAACGGTGTCCTCCCTAGCGTCGGGCGTGGCTCGCCCGACCACCCCGGTCGGACGCCGACCTCAGGAGAACCCATGACCGCCACCCAGACCGCCGTACCCGTGGACACCCTCGCCACGCTCCTGCGCGGCAGCGTCATCCTCCAGGGGGACGCCGGCTACGACGCTGCCCGTGCCGTCCACAACGGCATGATCGACCGCCGTCCCGCCGCGATCGCCCGGTGCGCCGACGAGGTCGACGTCTCCCGGGCGGTGCTCTTCGCCCGGGAGCACGGGATGACCGTCGCCGTCCGGGGCGGCGGCCACAACGCCGGCGGCCTCGGAGTCTGGGACGATGCCCTCGTCGTGGACCTGTCGTTGATGCGCGGCGTCCACCTGGACCGCTCGGACGGGACGGTCCGCGTGCAGGGCGGGGCCACCTGGGGCGACGTGGACCACGTCACCGTGCCGGCCGGACGGGCCGTCCCCTCCGGGCTGATCAGCACCACCGGTGTCGGGGGTCTGACCCTCGGCGGCGGCATCGGCTACCTCTCGCGCCGCTACGGGCTGACGGTCGACAACCTCCTCGAGGCGCAGGTCGTGCTCGCCGACGGCACCGTCGTGACCGCATCCGAGGACGAGCACCCGGACCTGTTCTGGGGGCTGCGCGGCGGCGGCGGCAACTTCGGGGTGGTCACCTCCTTCCGGTTCCGCTCCCACCCCGTGGGCGAGGGCGGGATCGTCCTGGGGGGTCCCGTGCTCTACGACGCGGCGGACGCCGCCGAGGTTCTGCGGTGGTACCGCGAGGTCCTGCCCGCCCTCCCGGAGGAGGTCAGCGGCTGGCTCGGGATGCTGCGGGTGCCCTCCGGGCCACCCTTCCCGGAGGCCCTGTGGGACCGCCACGTCTGCGGCATCGTCTGGTGCTGGACGGGCCCGCACGACCGGGGCCAGGAGGTGCTCGACGAGCTGGCGGCCTTCGGGGAGCCGTTGCTCGTGGGCCTGCACGACATGCCCTTCAGCGCGCTGCAGAGCGCCTTCGACGCCCTCTACCCGCCGGGCTACCAGTGGTACTGGAAGGCCGACTTCTACGACCGGATCACCGACGAGGCGGTCAGCACGCACGTGCAGCACGGCACCCGACTGCCCAGCGCCCTGTCGACGATGCACCTCTACCCGGTCGACGGCGCCGTCGCCAGGGTGGCCGAGGACGCGACCGCCTTCCCCCACCGGTCCGGCGGCTGGGCCGGCGTCATCGTCGGGATCGACCCCGACCCCGCCAACCGCGACCTCATCACCGGCTGGAGCCGGGACTACTGGGAGGCGCTGCGACCGTCCGCGGCCGGGGGCGCCTACGTCAACTTCCTCATGGAGGAGGGGGCGGACCGGGTCAAGGCCGCCTACCGCGGCAACCACGACCGGCTCACGCGGGTCAAGGCCCGCTACGACCCGGAGAACACCTTCCGGGTCAACCAGAACATCCCCCCGGCGACGGGGGAGACGTCCCGGTGACGGGACGACAGCTCCTGTCGCAGGGGCAGGAGCCCGGACGGCCCGGGACCGGGCCGGAGCAGCACGAAGGAAGAACGACCATGCAGACCACCACGCAGACAGGTCGTCGGCGCACCGCCGGCGCCGCCACGCTGGCCCTGGCCGCCTCCGCGGGCCTGGCCGCCCTGGGGACGTCCGGGGCGTCGGCCGACGACCCGGGAGCCTCCGCCCCCGCCATGGGGCCGGAGGTCACGGTCCTGGCCGGCCGCGCCGACTTCCCGGACGACATCGAGGTGAAGATCAAGCGCTCGCTGGACGGCGGGCCCACCGAGGTGCTCAACCTCAAGGACCCCGGCGACATCATCGTGGCCCGGGTCGACCTGGCCCCGGGGGCGGCCTTCCAGTGGCACACCCACCCGGGTCCGGTCGTCGTCTCCGTCGCGCAGGGGCAGCTGACCTACCAGCAGAGCACGGACTGCGTCGAACGGCTCTACGGCACCAGCGAGGCGTTCGTCGACCCCGGCAACATCGTCCACACGGCGTGGAACGGCGGGGACACCGACGTCGTGCTCTACGCCACCTTCTACGACGTGCCCGCCGGCGAGGGCCCCACGCGCAACGAGCCGGTCCAGGACGGGTGGTGCGACTGAGGGGCCGGTGCAGGCGGACCCGGACGGGCCGGGCGGGCGCAGGGGCCCGCCCGGCCCACGTCCGGACCACGCCCGCGCACGGCATACCCTTGACCTGCCCCCTCCCCAGGACCCTCGAGGACTGCCCATGGCGCACCAGTGGCGCGGCGTGATCGCCGAGTACGCCGACCGACTCCCCGCGACGATCACCGGGACCGTGGTCACCCTGCGCGAGGGCGGCACCCCGCTCATCCCCGCCGAGCACCTCTCCGAGCTCGTCGGCGCGCAGGTCCACGTCAAGTACGAGGGCCTCAACCCCACCGGCTCGTTCAAGGACCGTGGGATGACCGCCGCGATCAGCGACGCCGCACGCCAGGGGGCCAAGGCGGTCATCTGCGCCTCGACCGGCAACACCTCCGCCAGCGCGGCGGCCTACGCGGCCAAGGCCGGGATGACCTGCGGCGTGCTCGTGCCCGAGGGCAAGATCGCGATGGGCAAGCTGTCCCAGGCGATCGCGCACGGGGCCACCCTCATCCAGGTCGACGGCAACTTCGACGACTGCCTCACCGTGGCCCGCAAGCTGGCCGAGGCCTACCCGGTCGAGCTGGTCAACAGCGTCAACCCCGCCCGGATCGAGGGCCAGAAGACCGCCGCCTTCGAGGTCGTGGACGCCCTCGGCGACGCGCCCGACATCCACTGCCTGCCCGTGGGCAACGCCGGCAACATCACCGCCTACTGGCGGGGGTACACCGAGTACGCCGACCCCGGCGCACCCGGTGCCGGGGGGACCGCCCCCGCGACGCGCCGGCCCCGCATGCTCGGCTTCCAGGCCGCCGGCGCCGCCCCGATCGTGCTGGGCCACCCGGTCGACCACCCCGAGACGATCGCCACCGCGATCCGGATCGGCAACCCCGCCTCCTGGGCCCAGGCCGAGGCCGCGCGGGACGAGTCCGGGGGCCTGATCGACAGCGTGACCGACGAGGAGATCCTCGCCGCGCACCGGCTGCTGTCCGCCCGCGAGGGGATCTTCGTCGAACCGGCCTCCGCGGCCTCGGTCGCCGGGCTGCTCAAGGCGCATGCGGCCGGTCTCGTCCCGGCCGGCGCCACGGTCGTGTGCACGGTGACCGGGCACGGGCTCAAGGACCCCCAGTGGGCCCTCAAGGGCGCCGACGGCTCCGACGTCGACCCCGTGCGGGTCCCGGTCGACGTGGTGAGCGCCGCCCGCGCGCTCGAGCTGGAGTGATGACGCCGCCGCCCGTCGGCGCGACCGTCTCGGTCTCGGTCCCGGCCAGCGCCGCCAACCTGGGGCCCGGGTTCGACGCCGTCGGGCTGGGGCTGGGGATCCGGGACGGGTATGCCGTGCAGGTGCTGCCCGCGGACGTGGGCCTGGAGGTCGTGCTCGAGGGGGAGGGGGCCGCCGACCTGCCCGTCGACGAGGGCCACCTCGTCGCCCGCCACCTGCGCGAGGCGCTGGAGGCCGGTGGGCACGGGTGGCTGGAGGGCTACGGGCTGCGGCTGACGTGCCGGAACCGGATCCCCCTGTCGGCGGGGCTGGGCTCCTCGGCCGCGGCGATCGTGGGCGGCCTGGGGCTGGGGTTCGCGCTGGTCCGCGGCGGTGAGCTCACGGCCGCCGACCTGGCGCTGGTCAACGCCTCCGCCGGGGTCGCCGAGGGGCACCCGGACAACTCCTCGGCCTCCGTGTACGGCGGGCTGACCGTCTCCTGGATGCCCGGTGCTTCCGTGGTGCGCACGGCACGCCCGGTGCTCCACCCCGACGTCGTGCCGGTCGTCCTGCGGCCTCGCGGGACGCGGGTGGACACGGCCACCGCCCGGGCGGTGCTGGGCCCGCAGGTTCCCCGGGGGGACGCCGTCCGGCAGGCCGGCCGGTCGGCCCTGCTCGTGCACGCGCTGACGGCCGACCCCTCGATGCTGCTCGACGCCACGCAGGACTGGCTGCACCAGGAGCAGCGGCGCGACGTCTACCCCACGACCATGGGCGCCGTCGACCGTCTTCGCTCCCTGGGGCACGCGGCCGTCGTCTCCGGCGCGGGCCCGACCGTCCTGTGCCTGACCACGACCGACCTCGTGGACGTGGTGGTGGCCGAGGCCCGCTCGTGGGGCCGGACGTGGCAGGTGCGCACCCCCGGCGTGGCGCGGGAAGGGCTCGTCGTCGAGACAGGAGGGGGCGGATCGTGACCACGACCCCCCGCAGGTTCAGCCAGGTCGACGTCTTCAGCGCGCACGGGCTGCGCGGCAACCCGCTCGCCGTCGTCCACGACGCCGACGGGCTCGACGAGCAGACCCTGGCACAGTTCGCGCGGTGGACCAACCTGTCGGAGACGACCTTCCTCCTGCCGCCGACGGACCCCGCGGCCGACTACCGCGTGCGCATCTTCACGACCGGGGGCGAGCTGCCCTTCGCCGGACACCCCACGCTCGGCAGCGCCCACGCCTGGCTCGAGGCCGGCGGGGTGCCGCGGGACGCCGGGCGGGTCGTGCAGCAGTGCGGCGTGGGCCTGGTCACGGTCCGCCGCGGGGAGCGGCTGGCGTTCGCCGCCCCGCCGCTGCTCCGGTCGGGCGAGGTCGACCCCGCCCGGGCCGAGGAGGTCCTGGCGGCACTCGACCTGGACCCCGCCCGGGTGCTGGGGATGGCCTGGGTGGACAACGGGCCGGGCTGGATCGGCATCGAGCTGGGCTCCGCCGAGGAGGTGCTGGCCGTCGAGCCGGTCCCGGCGCTCGCCGGGCTGCTCAAGGTGGGCCTGGTCGGACGCTGGCCGGACCCGGCGTCGGTCGGCAAGGACGTCGAGGTGAGGGCCTTCTACGGCGACGGCACGGACTTCGGGGAGGACCCGGTGACCGGCAGCCTCAACGCCGGGCTGGCCCAGTGGCTCGTCGGCGCGGGCCGGCTCCCGGACCGCTACGTCGCCGGGCAGGGCGTGCGGCGCCACCGCGACGGTCGGGTGCACGTCGAGCGGCGCGACGGGCAGGTCTGGGTCGGCGGCGACACCGTCACGACCGTCTCCGGCACGGTGCGCCTGCCCGGGTGAGCGGCGCGGCATACCGGGTCGGCGGTGCGCCCGGCGGGACTCGAACCCGCACGCCGGAGCACAGGAACCTAAATCCTGCGTGTCTGCCAGTTCCACCACGAGCGCGCACGGACCAGCCTAACCGCGGTCATCCCAGCTCGACGCCCAGCTGCCGCGCCAGCATCTGCACGTGGCCCTTCGCCTTGACGTTGTAGCGGGCCAGCTCGACCCGGCCCTCCTCGTCGATCACGAAGGTCGAGCGGATCACGCCCATGACGGTCCGCCCGTAGTTCTGCTTCTCCCCGTAGGCGCCGTAGGCGGTGAGCACCTCCTTCGACTCGTCCGCGACGAGCGGGAAGGTCAGCCCCTCCTTCTCGGCGAACCGGGCCAGCTTCTCGGGGGAGTCGGGGGAGATGCCGACGACGGCATACCCGGCCCGTTCGAGGACACCGAGGTTGTCCCGGAAGTCGCACGCCTGGGTGGTGCAGCCGGGCGTCATCGCCGCGGGGTAGACGTAGAGGATCACCTTCCGGCCGGCGAGGTCGGACAGGCTCAGCTCGCCGCCGTCGGCGGTGGGCAGGGTCCAGGCGGGGGCCGGCTGTCCGGGCTCCAGACGGGTCATGACGTGCACCTCCGAGGTTCGGGAACAGGGGTTCTGAGTTATCGTCTCAGGTGATCAGCACGCCCACCCCATCAGGACGAGGACGCACATGGCCGACAAGAAGCCCGCACGGTCCCCCCAGGAGATCGAGGCCGACATCGCGGCGACCCGCAGCCGGATGTCCCGCACGGTCGACGAGCTCACCTACCGGATCAACCCGCAGACCCTGAAGACCAACGCCGTCGCCTCGCTCAAGGGCAAGGCCAACGACGCGGCCTTCCAGGCCGACGGGACCCCGCGCTACGACCGGCTGGCGATGGGCCTGGGCGGCGTCTCGGGGGCCGCGCTGCTGCTCGGCGTGCTGCGCCGCACCTTCCACCGGGGCTGAGCCGGCGCCGGTGGTCCGGTATGCCGTGACCGGGGCCCTGCGGTGATCGTCGACCAGGCCGTCTACCGGTCGGGCGACCGGCACCCGTGCGGCGACCTCAGCGACGAGCTGGCCGCGCTCCGGGAGCCTGGGCGACCGGACGCCGACTTCCTGTGGGTCGGGCTCAAAGACCCCGGGCCGGGGGAGTTCGACCTCGTCCGGCGCGAGCTGCAGCTGCACCCGCTCGCCGTCGAGGACGTGCTGCACGGCAACCAGCGGGCCAAGGTGGAGAACTACGACGGGACGGTCTTCGCCGTCGTCAAGACGCTGCGCTACGTCGAGGCGACCTCGGACATCGAGACCGGCGAGGTGATGGCGATCATCGGCGACCACTTCGTGGTCACCCTCCGCCACGGGGACGCCGCCCCGCTGCACAGCGTCCGGGCCCGGCTCGAGCAGCACGAGCAGCAGCTGCTGCGGGAGGGCCCGCTGGCGGTGCTGCACGGCCTGCTCGACAAGGTGGTCGACACCTACCGGGAGATCGACGACGAGGTCGGGCAGGACCTGCAGGCCATCGAGATGGACGTCTTCGGCGGCGGCAACCGGACCGACTCGAGCACCATCTACCGGCTCAAGCGGGAGGTGCTGGAGTTCCGCCGGGCCGCGCTGCCGCTGCGCGGGCCCCTGCTCGAGCTGAGCGAGCCGGACGGGCCGGTGACCTCGCCGGAGCTGCAGCTGCACTTCCGCGACGTGGCCGACCACCTCGACACGACCCTGGCCAGCATCGACAGCTACGACGCGCTGCTTACCGACGTGCTCTCGGCCCACCTGTCGCAGATCGGGGTCCAGCAGAACGCCGACATGCGCCAGATCTCGGCGTGGGCGGCGATGATCGCCGTCCCGACGCTCATCGCCGGCGTCTACGGCATGAACTTCGACCACATGCCCGAGCTGCACTGGGTGCTCGGCTACCCCCTCGCCGTGCTCCTCATGGTGGTCGCCGTCCTCCTGCTCCGGCGGTCGTTCAAGCGCTCGGGCTGGCTCTGAGACGATGGGCCCCGTGACCACCAGCACGGACAGCACGCCGACCACCACGAGCGGGACCGCCTACCGCGTCCAGGGAGCTGCCGACGGCATCCCCGTCGTGGCCCTGCACGGCACCCCCGGCTCCCGCTTCAGCGCGACGCCCGCCCGGGACGCGCTGCGTGCGCTGGGGCTGAGGGTGCTCACCGTGGACCGCCCGGGGTATGGCGACACCCCCGGCGGCGAGGTCCGTCCGGCGCGCGAGCTGGCCCAGGACGTGCTCGACGTGCTCACGCACGCCGGTGTGGACGGGCCGGTCGGGCTGCTGGCGGCGGGCGGCGCCACCCCCGCCGCCGTGGCGCTGGCGGCGCTGCACCCGGAGCGGGTGGCGGCCCTGACCCTGGTGTGGCCGCAGGCCCCGGTCGCCCCGGACGCGGGCAGCCCGGCGATGGAGCAGCACGCGTGGCTGCGGGACATGGACGAGCAGCAGCGGATGCTGCACTCCCTGGCCCTGCAGGACCCGGTCTTCCTGCGTGACCAGCTGGAGTTGGGGCTGGGGGCCGACGCCGGCGCGGAGGGGATCGTGCTGGACCTGGCCCAGGCGCAGGAGCCCTGGGGCGTCGACCCGGCCGTGGTCCGCTGCCCCGTGGACGTGTGGTGGGGCACGGACTCCGCCGTGAGCCCCGCCGGCCACGCCGCCTGGCTGGCCGACCGGTTCTCCGGCGCACAGGTGCACCGGCACGAGCTGGACGAGCCCCAGTGGCACGTGCGCCGGCTCGTCGAGGTCTTCGCCCGGCTGGGGGAGCGGCTGGGCGCGACGCCGCTGACCGACCAGGAGCTGCGCGCCGCCTCGGCGGCCGTCGACACCGACGGGTGCGGCGGCGGCAGCCTGGGCGGCTGCGCCTGCGGCGCGGGGGGCTGCGGCGCGCCCTCCTGAGGGGACGGCGTGGGCGGTGCCGAACCCCGATCCGTCCGTCGACACAACCGGAGGCCCGGTCCCGGGCGTATAAAGGCCATGGACAACCGAGGACGGACACCATGGCCAGCCAGGTCGACGACGACTTCGCCGCGTTCGTGAGGTCGCGGCAGCGAGGGCTGCTGCGCGCCGCATACCTCGTCTGCGGGGACCGGGACCAGGCAGAGGACCTCGTGCAGGAGGCCTTCGCCAAGCTGGCCAGCCGGTGGGCCGGGGTGCGGGAGGGCTCGCCCGACGCCTACGTGCGCCGGATCATCTACCGCGACGCGGTCTCCGGGTGGCGTCGGTGGGGGCGGCGGCAGAGCGTCACCGATCCCGGCGTCGTGACGGCTCTGGCCGAACGGGGGGAGGCGTCCGACCCCGCGGAGCGGTGGGTCGAGGGGGCCGCGGTGCGGCAGGCGCTGGCGGCCCTTCCGCCCCGACAGCGCGCCGTCATGGTGCTGCGCTACTACGAGGACCTGTCCGAGGCCCAGATCGCCGAGTCGCTCGGCATCGCCCGGGGCACGGTCAAGACGCTGGCCCGCGGGGCCCTGGTCAACCTTCGCCGGCTGCTGCCCGCGGCCGCCCCGGCGCTGACCCTGGACGGGGGTGAACGGTCATGACACGCGATCGGCTGAGGGAGCTGCTCGACCGCGGTGCGGAGGACGTCGCGGAGGTCGACTTCGTGGACGCCGCGTGGCAGGACGGCATGGGGATCCGGCGCCGTCGTCGGGTGCTGGCCGCCACCGGGCTGACCGCCACCGGGGCGGGAGCCCTGGCGCTGGCCCTCGCCGTCGGCGGTGGCCTGCAGGACCTGTCGGCACCGCAGCCGGCCGTCCCCCCGGACGGGGACGTCTCAACCGCCACGCCGACGCCGACGCCCTTGCCGACCGTCGAGGACACCGCCGGGGAGACGACGGCCCCCGACCGCCTCGAGCTGGCCCCGGGGTCCATCGCCGGCATCGCCCTGCCCGCTCCGGGCGAGGAGGTCGTGGCCGCCGTCGAGGAGCACCTCGGCCCGCAGTTCGACCCGCCCGGCCCGGGCTACTACCCCGACTTCGGCGACGCGACCGGCTGCGAGGCCGTCGGCCTGGTGCCCGGCCCCGGCGAGGCCCGCTTCGCGCACTGGGAGGTCGACGGCACCACGCTCTACGTCCGCGGCCGGGAGGTCGAGGGGGAGTGGGAGGTCGACACCTACGAGGTGCGCGAGGACGCGGGCGAGCTGCTCGCCCTGCCCTTCGACCTGCGGATCGGGATGCCGGGCGAGGAGGCGTTGGCCATGATGCCGGAGGCCGAGGAACGGCAGAACCAGATCCTGCTCGACGCCCCGACCTGGCACGCCCAGGACGACGTGCACGTCTTCACCGACGACGTCGTCTCCACGGTCCAGTTCGGCCCGCTCCACTGCGCGGCGCCCGACGAGCAGGTCAACCTGGCCGCACCGGCAACCGTCGGGGTGCCGGCGGGGCAGGTGCTGCCGGGCCTCGCCGACATCTTCGGCGAGGCCGAGGTCCGGCGGACCGAGTCGGCCCCGGCCTGCGGCGGCCGGCCGCTCGAGCAGCACTTCTTCGGCGCTGCCCTGCGGATCGACGTCACCACCGACCCGGCCGGAACCCCTGTCGTCGACGGCTGGTCGGTCACCGGGAACGACGGGCGCATCGTCATGTCGCTCGACTACCGGGTGGGGATGACCCTGGAGGAGGCGCAGGCCCTGGCCTGGACGCCCGACCCCGGGACCGTGCAGGAGGACGGCACCCTCCTGCTGCGGATGGGTCGCAACGACCTGGTCTTCTCCGACGAGGACTCCGGCCGGACCCTGCAGGAGGTGCGCAGCATCCCGATCCTCTGCACCGCCGACGGACGCTGAGGCGCTGCGCCACCGGTCACCGGTGGCGCAGCGTCCGTGCGCTCAGCCGACCTTGTCGCGGGCCGAGACGAACGCGGCGACGCAGGCGCGCACGTCCTCCTCGGAGTGGGCGGCGGAGAGCTGGACCCGGATGCGGGCCTTGCCGCGGGGGACCACGGGGTAGGAGAAGGCGATGACGTAGACGCCCTCGGCGAGCATGGCGTCGGCCGTCTGGCTGGCGCGGCGCGCCCCGTCCTCGCCGGGGAACATCACCGGCACGATCGGGTGCTCACCGGGGAGCAGCTCGAAGCCCTCCTCGGTCATCAGCGTGCGGAACAGCTCGGCGTTGCGGCGCAGCGCGCGCCGGGGCTCGTCGGAGTCGCGGGCCAGCCGCAGCGCGGCCAGGGAGCCGGCCACGACCGAGGGGGCCACCGCGTTGGAGAACAGGTAGGGGCGGGCCCGCTGCTTGAGCAGCTCGACGACCTCGGTGTGGGCGGCCACGAAGCCGCCGGAGCCGCCGCCGAGCGCCTTGCCCAGGGTGCCGGTGACGATGTCGACCCGGTCCATCACGCCGAAGTGCTCGGGGGTGCCGCGGCCGCCCTCGCCGAGAAAGCCGGTGGCGTGCGAGTCGTCGACCATGACCAGCGCCCCGAACTCCTCGGCCAGGTCGCAGATCTGCGGCAGCGGCGCGAGGTAGCCGTCCATCGAGAACGCGCCGTCGGTGACGACCAGGGTCCGTCGGGCGCCCTGGTCGCTCGCGGCCTGCAGCTGGGCGCGCAGGTCGTCCATGTCCCGGTTCTTGTACCGGTAGCGGCTGGCCTTGCACAGCCGCACCCCGTCGATGATCGAGGCGTGGTTGAGCTCGTCGGAGATCACCGCGTCCTCCGGGCCGAGGAGCACCTCGAAGATGCCGCCGTTGGCGTCGAAGCAGGAGGGGAACAGGATCGAGTCCTGCGTGCCGAGGAAGTCGGCGATCTCGGTCTCCAGCTCGCGGTGCTGGGTCTGGGTGCCGCAGATGAAGCGGACCGAGGCCATCCCGAAGCCCCAGTCGTCCAGGGCCTTCCGGGCCGCGTCGACGATCTGCGGGTGGTCGGCCAGGCCCAGGTAGTTGTTGGCGCAGAAGTTCAGCGCCTCCCCGGCCGTGGTGGCGATGTGGGAGGACTGCGGCGTGGTGATCAGCCGCTCGTGCTTGGTCAGCCCGTCGGCCTCGATCTGGTCGAGCTCGGCGCGCAGCTGGTCCTTGACGGCATACATGGTTTCTCCTTCAGCTCCAGTCCAGGATGACCTTGCCGACCTCGCCGGAGCGGGCCGCGTCGAAGGCGTCCTGCCACTGCTCGGCCGGGAAACGGTGGGTGATGACCGAGCGGACGCGGTCGCGCAGCACCTGCGAGGTCTGCAGCATCGCGGTCATCTTGTACCAGGTCTCGTACATCTCCCGGCCGTAGATGCCCTTGAGGGTGATCATGTGCGTGATGACCTTGCCCCAGTCGATCGCGTAGGGCTCCGAGGGCAGGCCCAGCATCGCCACCCGGGCGCCGTGCGTGCAGTTGTCGATCAGCTCGGCCATCGCCCGCGGGTTGCCGGACATCTCCAGCACTACGTCGAAGCCCTCGGTCATCCCCAGCCGCTCCTGGGCCTCGGCGATGCGCTCCGTCGACACGTCGAGGACCAGGTCCGCCCCCGCGGCGGCGGCGAGCTTCAGCCGCGGGGCCGAGACGTCGGTGACGACCACGTGCCGGGCACCGGCGTGCCGCACGACCGCCGCGGCCATCACCCCGATCGGGCCGGCCCCGGTGATAAGCACGTCCTCGCCCTCCAGCGGGAACGACAGCGCCGTGTGCACCGCGTTGCCCAGCGGGTCGAACACCGCGCCCAGGTCGGGGTCGATGAGGTCGGGCTGGACCCACACGTTGGAGTGCGGCACCACGACGTAGTCGGCGAAGCACCCGTCCCGGTTCACCCCCAGGTTGGAGGTGTTGACGCACATGTGCCGCCGGCCCGCCCGGCAGTTGCGGCAGTGCCCGCACACCACGTGCCCCTCCACCGAGACCCGCTGGCCGGGCCGCAGCCCGTAGCGCTCGTCGTCGGGCACCCCCTCGCCGACCTCGACGACCTCGCCGTAGAACTCGTGGCCCACGACCAGCGGCGGGCGCAGCATCGAGGCCGCCCAGTCGTCCCAGGACTCGATGTGCAGGTCGGTGCCGCACAGCCCGGCCCGCAGCACCCGGATCTTCACCTCGCCCAGCCCCGGCGAGGGCTCGGGCACCTCCATCAGCTCAAGGCCTGGACCGGGACGGGGCTTGACCAGGGCGCGCATGGGCCCATCCTTGCGTATGCCCTCGCGCCCGTGGGTGCGGGTGCCCGCCCCCCGCGCGTTTTGGGCGGGGGCTGCCCCCGGTGCTACAGTTGTCGGCTGTCGCGCCTATAGCTCAATTGGCAGAGCAGCTGACTCTTAATCAGCGGGTTCGGGGTTCGAGTCCCTGTGGGCGCACCGCGAGAAGGGCCAGGTCCGCCCCCGGACCTGGCCCTTCGGCATACCCGGTCGGGCCCCGGACGGGGCGCACCGACCTGCCGGGGTCGGACCTGCGTGCCACACTGGGGCGCGTGAGTGAGACGCAGCACCGGGAGACCATGGCCCGCGACCAGCAGGAGGGGTCCTTCGACCAGGCCGAGGAGCGTGGGCCCGACAGCCCCGCCGAGCTGGACAAGCCCGACTGGAAGGCGGTGGCCAAGCGGGTCGTCGCCGAGTTCGGCGAGGACGGCGGCCCCGACCTGGCCGCGGCGCTGACGTACTTCGCCATCATGTCGCTGGCGCCGATGCTGCTGGCCCTGTCGACCTCGCTGAGCTTCCTCGGCCAGGGCGAGGCCACGCAGACGGCCATCGAGGACCTGGGCGCCGAGCTGGGGCTGCAGCAGGGCACGATCGAGACGGTCGTGAAGTACCTCAACAGCATGGGCGAGGCCGGGGGAGCAGGGATCCTGCTGATCGTCGGTCTGCTCGGTGCCCTGTGGTCGGCGTCCAACTACGTCAACGCGTTCAGCCGGATGATGAACAACGTCTACGAGGTCGAGGAGGGGCGCCCGGTCTGGAAGCTGCGGCCCTGGCTCGTGGGCCTGACCGTGGTCATCCTCCTGCTGCTCATCACCATCGTCCTGTCGGTGACCCTGTCCGGCACGGTCTCCGAGCTGGTCTTCGGCGCGATCGGGCTCTCCGGCACCGCCACCACGGTCTGGAACATCGCCAAGTGGCCGGTGATCCTGCTCATCCTCGTCGTCATCGTGGCGCTGCTCTACTGGGGCACCCCGAATATCAAGCAGCCGAAGTTCCGCTGGCTCAGCCCCGGTGCCGCCCTGGCCGTCGTGGTGGCCATCCTGGCAGCGGCCGGCTTCGGCTTCTACGTGGCCAACTTCGGCAGCTACAACGCCACCTACGGGGCCCTGGGTGGTGTCATCGTCCTGCTCCTGCTGATCTTCATCATCAACAACGTGCTGGTCCTGGGCGCCGAGCTGGATGCCGAGCTGGAGCGGGGCCGCGAGCTGGCCGCCGGCATGGCCGCCGAGGAGACCATCCTGCTGCCCCCGCGCGACAGCAAGGGCACCGAGAAGAAGGCCGAGAAGTCGGCCAAGCTGGTGCGGGAGGCCCGCCAGCTGCGGATGAAGGCGGCCCGCCAGCTGAAGGACTCGGGCAAGGAGTCCGGACTGCCCGGGCGCGAGAGCGGTCCCAAGGTCTGAGCCGACCGCTTCCCCCACGGAGGCAGCAGACCCCCGGGCCGACGGCCCGGGGGTCTGCTGCTGTCCTCGACGAGGACCTCGGGGTGAGTGACGGGAGCATAACCCGCAAGCGTTTGACCTAGGCATACAGTCGGAACGCTCCCGGTGTGGCAGTAGTGTGCCAGTTGAGACTGCTAGTGACGCCTGCCGCCATGGTGGCTGTCACACCGCTCGTGACGGCCCCTCGGGCAAGCAGCACAGCGAAGCCACCCTCGGCCAGGAGCCGATGTCTACGCATCCCGGTGGTGCCCCCGACGCACTGGCACCCCGGAGTCGACCATGGCGTGTACGGACTTGGCGGAAGGCCAGCGGCTCCGCAGGCCGTCAGGATCTCAGAATGCATGACGTGGCCGACAGGTGCCGCCGGCTCGAATGGGTGCAGGGCGTGAGGTCGCGTACGCGAATGCCGGCTGGGTGGACTTGTGCAAGGAGGGCCAGCTCCACTCAAGCGTGGGCAGGTCCCACCAGTCGAGTACGAGAGGTCCACCACGTGGCATCAACTTCGGGCCGCGGCCAACACGAGAGCCGCGGCGGAGGCCCCCAGCTCGGGCTTGGCCACACCGCAGGCTGGTGGTCACGCCACCGTCGGGACTGTCCACCAAGCGGTGGTTTTTGCCTGACGCGCCGGCGTGGTCGGCGGGGAAGCTCGCGTGATGACCGAGAGGATCACGAGCGTGAGCTCGAGGATGCGGCCTAGCGGGTGGGTCAGGCGGGCAGGTGTTCCTGGACCTGTATGAGGAGGTCTGTCGGGGAGAGCCACATGGAGGGGTACTCCCCGTACCAGCGCTGCTGGCCGTTGCGGTCGATGAGGACGAAGCTGTGGCCGGGCAGTCCGGCGTGCATGCCCTTGCCCAGGGTGTTGTAGGCGTCGGACACGGTGCCGTCGTCGAGGAGGAACGGCGTGCGCACCCCGTTGAGCTGCATGTCGCGGGTGATCTGGTCGCGGGTGTTCATGACGATGGGTAGGACGGTGAGGTCCAGGTCCGCGAACAGGTCCTCGTCCTTCTCGATCTCGGCCATCTGAACCAGGCAGGACTGGCAACCGGCACCTTCGTTGAAGTAGAGGAGGACGTTGCTTCCGCGGAACTGCTCCAGGCTGACCACCTGGCCGTCGGTGTCGGTCAGGGTGAAGGTGGGCGCCGGGCGGGCCTGGGCGTCGGAGGCTGGGCGTGAGGTCAGCAGCATGGCCGAGACCACGGTGACCACGGCCAGGAGCGCGACGCTGATGACGGTCAACCGGCGTCGTCGTCGGCGCTTCTCGGCCTCTTGCTCCTGCGCCTCGATCCTGGCGAGACGGGACTCGCGGGCGGCTCTGGTGGACACGTCTTCTCCTCAGCGGTGTTCTGCGTCGTCGGGGACGGCACCGGTGTGCAGCGCCGGCGCGTGGTGGCAGGTGTCGGCGGGGGCGTCGGCCTCGGAGACGCCCTCTTTCTGACGGGGCTCGCCCTGCGGGCGCCGTCGGTCACGCAGGGTCGCGACGACGAAGACGGCGGCCAGCGCCATCACGCCAAGGCCCAGCAAGGGCTCCGGCAGCGGGGAGACCCACTGCTCGAAGCGGTCGAACAGACCGGCGAGGCCCTGGCCGATCTCGACCTGGGACTCCGGGCCGTTGGTCATCGTCCCGGTGCCGGCGAGGTAGATCACGAAGATGCCCATCGCGGTGAAGGCGGCCGCCACCACGATGTTGATCGAGTTGGTGGCCAGGACCCGGCCGCCGAGCTGCAGCCGGACGGGGCGTGCCTGTAGGAAGCGTCGCTCCCCCAGGCGGAAGCGGTCCCAGAACAGGGCCATGACGAACAGGGGGAAGACCATCCCGAAGGTGTAGGCCAGACCGAGGGCGAAACCTCCGACGGCGGATCCGGAGAGAGCCGAGAGGGTCATGACCCCGGCCAGGACGGGGGCGCAGCAGCTGCTGGCGATGCCGGAGAACACGCCGAGGCTGAAGAAGCTGAGCCCGTCGCCGCCCCGGGTGTCGGGCGCGCGCAGCGAGGCGGGGAGGGTGAGCATGCGCCCGGAGAGGCTGACTGCGGCGAGTGCCAGCATGAGCGCGCCGCCGGCGTAGTACAGCGGGGTGTGGTAGTTCGCGACCGCGGAGGCGACCAGGCCGATGCCCAGGGTGATCGGTACCATGACCAGGCCCAGACCGGCTGCGAACAGGAAGGTGAGGGGGAGCAGTCGCCACCGCCGGTTCTTGACGGCCGCGGCGAGGTAGCTGGGGGCCAGGAACACGATGCAGCAGGGGGCGAAGAGGGCCACCCCTCCGGCGAGGAAAGCGGCCAGCACCGAACCGGTGGTGAGCAGCTCTCCCATCTCAGTTCTCCAGCAGGGTGATCAGCTCGCGGCGGGACACCCCGCCCTGGCTGAAGAAGGCCCCGTCGACGAGCACCAGCGGGGTGAGCCCGGCCCGGTGCTCCTGCATCCGGTCCTGACCCGGTGCGGTGCGGGCGTCGAAGGACCTGACCTCGATGAGATACCCGTCCTTCTTGAGCCCGCTGAGCACGCGGTGCGTCTCGTCGCACGAGTGGCATCCAGGGCTGTCCACGACCTCGATCTGCACGGGTCGGGATGTACTGGTGGTCGTCACGCGTGTTCCTTTCTGCGGCCTCAGGCTGGACACGGACCAGCCTCACGTGCCGGGGCAGCGGATCTGCGGCGGTCCCATGGAGAATTGATGTTCGGTCGACGGGTGCCTCCAACCAACCTCCACAAGCTCCCGGTTCCCCGGCCCTGCCCGCCGACGGTTGACCGTGGCGGGCAAGGACTCCTCACCCCGATCACGAAGGTTTGATGGAGAAACTCGTCCTCGGCCCACCAGCCCCCACCGCGGGTGCCACGATCGGACTGGCGGCAGCGGACCGGCTGTCGCCCACTCGCGAAAAGGACACTCATGCACAAGTTCGTCAAGGTCTTCGCTGTCGTCGCCCTGGCAGGTCCTGGGCTGGTCGTCGCCGGGTCTGCCCAGGCGGACGACGACAACGCCGCGTTCGGTCAGCACGTGCAGATGCACGCCCAGATGATGGGCTTCGACGGATCGCACAATCCGGGTATGCACCAGGGCAAAGCAGGCTGGGAGCACAGCCACGCGCACCCGATGCCCTGACCCTGCTGCCCGCACCGCCCTCAGCGGGCCGGTGCGGGCGGTGCGGGAGTCGGTCGTCGTCGATCCTCATGGACTGGTCTACCGGCGCTGCGAGCAGTTCAACGCGACAGAAGCGTCACGAGTCGAACGGGTTCCGCTGCCGTCGTCCGAACGGGCGTCCTCTGCGCCCCTCGTCCTCGGTGAGGACGCCGGCGGATCACGGGAGCATCACTGAGGGGGACCGGCGGTCCGGCGTCGGCGCGTGCCCAGGTCCGGGCCCCTTCGTGAGGAGCGTCCGCGGGGCAGGAGAGCCCGGACGGTGATGAGGACCGTGGTCCAGAGGGCGACGGTGAGCATGATCGTGACCAGCAGCGTGGTCAGGCCGATACCGCTCCAGATCATCGCTTCTCCTCAGGTCGGGGGTCCACCTCGCAGCGAGTCTCGTCCCGTCTGCTGCGTCTGTTGCGTGCGATGCCTGTAGGTTCGATGAAGGTTCTGGCGGGGCCACGCTCCCGGGTGCGCGATGATGCGGGCATGTCCGTGACGAACTCCCCTGCCCATCAAGCCCGTGTCCTGATCGTCGAGGACGAGCGCGCACTGGCGGGCGTGGTCTCGAGCTACCTGTCCCGGGCCGGTTACGGCACCTCGGTCGTCCACACCGGCCCCGAGGCCGTCGAGGCCGCGCGCGCCCAGGACCCGGACGTGGTCGTCCTGGACCTGGGGCTGCCGGGGATGGACGGGGTGGAGGTGCTGCGCCGGATCCGGACCTTCTCTGACTGCTATGTGGTGGTGGTGACCGCCCGGGCCGACGAGGTGGACACCTTGATCGGGTTGTCGGTGGGCGCGGACGACTACGTGACCAAACCGTTCAGCGTGCGCGAGCTGGTGGCCCGGGTGCAGACCATGCTCCGCCGACCCCGCGCAGGCCGCTCCCGCGGGGACCACCCGGTGGAGCCCATGCGGGTGTTCGGTGACCTGCAGGTCGACCAGGCGGGTCTGGAGGTGCGGCTGGCGGGGCGACCGGTGGACCTGACGCCGACCGAGCGTGACCTGCTGCTGACCCTGTCCTCCCGCCCGCGGACCGCCTTCTCCCGACGCCAGCTGATCGAAGAGGTCTGGGGTGGCGGCTGGGTGGGTGACGAACATCTCGTGGACAGCCACATCGCCCACCTGCGCAGGAAGCTGGGCGACGCCCCTGAGGAGGGTCGCTACGTGGCTACCGTCCGGGGGGTCGGCTACCGGATGGGACCGGGATGAGCACGGACCTGCCCCCTCGACGAACGCGGCGGGCCCCTCGAGAAGAGACGTGGGTCCTCCGGAGGGCCGGACTGGCGACCCGTCTGCTGGTGGGACAGGCCGTCGTGCTCGTGGCTGGTGCCCTGACCGTAGGACTGGTCGCTGCGGTCGTCGGACCGCCGATCTTCCACGAGCACCTGCTCCGGGCTGGCCTGCCGGAGGGGGCGTCGGAGATGGTGCACGTTGAGCTGGCCTACCGGGACGCCTCGCTGCTCGCGGTGGGCCTGGGGCTGCTGATCTCTCTGCTGGCGGCGGGTGGGGTCACCTGGTTCCTGACCCGGCTGCTGCGCCGGCCCCTGGCCGACCTGACGGACGCCGCCCAGGAGCTGGAGCGGGGCCACTACGACGCCCGGGTGCCCGACGTCGGTTCGGGCACCGAGCTGGACACGCTGGCCGAGGCGTTCAACGTGATGGCTGCCCGCCTGGAAGGGGTCGAGGACACGCGGCGGCGACTGCTGTCCGACCTGGCCCACGAGCTGCGCACCCCGATCGCCACGCTGACGGCATACCATGAGGGCCTCTCGGACGGCGTGGTGCCGCCGGGACCGGAGACCCGGGCCGTGCTGGCCGAGCAGACCGACCGGCTGGCCCGGCTGGCCCAGGACATCGACGAGGTGTCCAGGGCCGAGGAGGGACGTCTCCTCCTGGACCGGCGACCGGTGGCTGTGCCCGACCTGCTGCGCCTGGCTGCCGAGACGATGCGGGAGGCGTACGCCCGCAAGCAGGTGGATCTGCTCGTCGACGTGGACCCGGCCGCAGGCCCGCACCTGGTGGTCGACGTGGACCCGGTACGGGTGGGCCAGGTGCTGACCAACGTGCTCGGAAACGCCCTGCGGCACACGGCGCCCGGTGGCCAGGTCACGGTGCGGGCCGTCCGCGACGGCGCGGTGGCGGTGGTCGAGATCGTCGACGACGGTGAGGGGATCCCCGCCCACCAGCTGCCGCACGTCTTCGAGCGGTTCTTCCGTGGCGACAGCGCGCGCGACCGGGACCGGTCCGGCTCGGGCATCGGGCTGACCATCAGCCGGGCCATCGTGGAAGCCCACGGGGGCACGTTGTCCGCCGCCAGCGACGGGCCGGGGACGGGGGCGACCCTCCGCCTGGCCCTGCCCCTGGGATCTCCATCGAATCTCCATCGAACCTGAGGCTTCCCGGCAGGTGAGCGGTGCAGGGTGGACCCTCGTGACCTTCTCAGCACCGCGACCAGTCCTGACCGCCACCCTCACGCTGACCTTGGTGCTCGGTGCCTGCAGCAGCCAGACCGGGACCGACGACGACCCGCCGACCCTGACGGCGACGGCGACGGCGACGGCGGCGGTGCAGACCTCGCACAACGCGATGGACACCCAGTTCGCCCAGCAGATGATCGTGCACCACGAGGGCGCCGTCGAGATGGCCCAGCTGGCCCAGGAACGCGCCGCCACCCCGCAGGTGCAGGACCTGGCCGGGCAGATCGAGGCGGCTCAGGGCCCCGAGATCGAGCTCATGCACACCTGGCTGCAGGCCTGGGGTGAGCCACCCGCGCCCGAGGACGACATGGCCGACATGGGCCACGGGGACATGGGCACGACGATGCAGATGGAGGGGATGACCCAGGAGGAGGCCATGGCCGAGCTGGAGTCGCACTCCGGGCAGGAGTTCGACCGCCGGTTCCTGGAGCTGATGATCGAGCACCACCGTGGGGCCATCCTGATGGCCGAAGGGGCTCTGACCGACGGGCAGGACCCCGACGCGCAAGAGCTGGCGCAGCAGGTCGTGGCCGACCAGGAGGCCGAGATCGACGTGATGGAACAGATGCTGGAGGACCTGTGACAGGACCTGACATGCATGGTGGAGCACCTCCACGACGGCGGAGCCTGACCCGGTGACCTGGTTGTGGTCGGTCCTGCTGGTGGTCGGGGTCGCGCTGCTCGGCTACACGGCCGTGCGCGTGCTGGCTGGTGGCCTGGCAGATGGTTCCGGCGGCGCGGACCTTCGAACGTCTTCCGGCGGGCCGCGGGCGAGGCAGGTCCTGGACGAGCGGTACGCCGCTGGAGAGCTGAGCACGCAGGAGTACGAGGAGCGTCGGGCCGTGCTGGCCCGGGGGGAGGACGGGTCGTGAGGTCGGTCAGCCGGCGGACCGCCCTGACCCTGGGGGGTCTGGGCGTGGTGGGCACGGTCGTGGGCGGGACCGGCCTGTGG
>NZ_VFXM01000012.1:0-118676 GCF_006519705.1 Ornithinimicrobium kibberense | reverse complement strand
CGCCCCGCACCCGGCCAGCACCGGCCGGGAGCATCAGTACGCCCGAGTGAGTCCAGGTCACCCGGGAGAACCACGGAGCGCATCTCGGGCGTCAGTGCCGCCGTGACTACCGGCATGTCCGCCGTCGCACTCTCGGCGGAAGGGCTCGTGCTTGTCGGGCGGACCCCTCGTGGCCAAGGATGTCCGGATGAAGAACGGACAGGCCGGTAGCGCCGGTGCTGCCGCTGCTGCCGATGGAGACGAGGGCAACGACGCAGACGACGGGGCACGTGGCCAGCCGCACGACGACGTCGACGGCCGGCGGTGGCTCGTCGTCAACGGCCGTCGTTGGCGACGACAGGATCCCGCACTGCCCGACGACGTGGCCGAGCGACTGCTGTCACACCTGGGGCGTGGGCGGTCGGGGGTACGGAACGCACGGCGGACGGGCGAGGACCCCGGCCCGTGGCGACACCGGGTGGACCTGGCCAAGCACGGGCTGGGGGAGCGTGGTACCCCATGGTGGGCGCAGGACGGGCAAGAGCGGCAGGAGCGCTGGCGGGTGGCTCTCGAGCGTCTCGACGCGCTGGACCGGACCTGACTTGTGTCCGTGAGCGCGGCCGGCTCGTTGCCCTCCCCGGGGATCACCCGTTCTGGGCCCGGCTAGAGGCGGGCGGCCAGCTCGGTGCCCTGCCGGATGGCCCGCTCCGCGTCCAGCTCGGCCGCGACGTCGGCGCCGCCGATCACGTGCGCCTGCGGGAGGGCGTCGGCCAGCTCACGCACGGACTCCT
Source organism: Ornithinimicrobium kibberense (assembly GCF_006519705.1). Taxonomy (NCBI): domain Bacteria; kingdom Bacillati; phylum Actinomycetota; class Actinomycetes; order Micrococcales; family Ornithinimicrobiaceae; genus Ornithinimicrobium; species Ornithinimicrobium kibberense. The sequence continues at coordinate 117,906 of NZ_VFXM01000012.1, read as the reverse complement.
GCCCCGCGCAGAGCACGACGTGGTCGACCGCCAGCAAGTGCTGCTCGCCGCCGACCGTGAGGTGCAGGCCCTCGTCGTCGACCCGGTCGTAGGTCACCCCGGTCACCTGGTGGACGCCCGCGTCCCTCAGGTTGAGCCGGTGCGCCCACCCGGAGGTCTTGCCCAGGCCCGCCCCGATCCTGGTCTCCTTGCGCTGCAGGAGCCACACCTCGCGGGCCGGCTCGGGCAGGTCCTTGGGCACGAGCCCGCCGCGGTGCTCGGCCGGGTCGCCCACGCCCCAGCGCGCCATCCACCCGGCGAGGTCGGTCTCGACGTGGGTGAGGAAGTGCGACACGTCCACCCCGATGCCGCCGGCACCCACGACCGCGACGCGCGGTCCCGGGACGACCCGGCCGGCGAGGACGTCGGCGTAGGTGACCACCGACGGGTGGTCGACCCCCGGCAGGTCGGGCACGCGCGGACGGACCCCGGTGGCGAGGACGACCTCGTCGAAGCCGGCGAGGTCGCCGGCGTCCGCGCGGGTCGAGAGCCGCACGTCGACACCGAGCACCTCCAGGCGCCGGCGGTAGTAGCGCAGCGTCTCGGCGAAGTCGTCCTTGCCGGGCACCCGCATGGCCAGCCGGAACTGGCCGCCCAGCTCGTCCCCGGCCTCGAAGAGGGTGACCCGGTGGCCCCGCTCCGCGGCGGACACGGCCGAGGCCAGCCCGGCGGGGCCGGCGCCGACGACCGCGACGGTGCGGACCTGCCGGGTGGGGGACAGGACCAGCTCGGTCTCCCGGCCGGCGCGGGGGTTGACCAGGCAGGAAGCCCGCTTGCCCACGAAGATGCGGTCCAGGCAGGCCTGGTTGCAGGCGATGCAGGTGTTGATCTCGTCGGCCCGTCCCTCGGCGGCCTTGGCGACGAAGGCCGGGTCGGCCAGCAGGGGACGGGCCATGGACACCAGGTCGGCCGTCCCGTCCGTCAGCAGGGTCTCGGCCATCTGCGGCGCGTTGATCCGGTTGGAGGCCATCACCGGCACCGAGACCTCGGCGCGCAGCCGCGCGGTGAGGCCGGTCCAGGCGCCGCGCGGCACCTGGGTGATGATCGTGGGGATCCGCGCCTCGTGCCAGCCGATCCCGGTGTTGAGCACCGAGACCCCCGCCTCCTCGAGCAGGGAGGCCAGCTCGACGACCTCCTCCCACGTCTGCCCGCCCTCGACCAGGTCGAGCAGGGAGATGCGGTAGAGGACGAGGAAGTCGTCCCCCACCGCGTCCCGGACGGCCCGCGCCACCTCGACCGCGAACCTCATCCGGCCGCGGGCGTCCCCGCCCCACCGGTCGGTCCGCCGGTTGGTCCGCGGGGCGAGGAACTGGTTGACCAGGTAGCCCTCGGACCCCATGATCTCCACCCCGTCGTAGCCGGCCCGCCGCGCGAGCCGGGCCGACCTCGCGAAGGCGGAGACCGTGCGTCCCACCGACCTCGAGGACATCGCGCGGGCGTTGAAGGGGGTGATGGGGGACTTCGAGGCGGAGGCCGACACGGCGAGCGGGGAGAAGGCGTAGCGCCCCGCGTGCAGCAGCTGCAGGGCGATCTGGGCCCCGTGCTCGTGGACGGCGTCGGTGACGACCTGGTGGCGCCGGGCGGTGACGGGGTCGCTGAACTGCGCGCCCAGCGGCGTCAGCCGCCCCCGGAGGGTGGGCGCGTAGCCGCCGGTGACGATGAGCCCGACCCCACCGGTGGCCCGCTCGGCGTAGTAGGCGCTCAGCTCCTCACGCAGCCACGGGCGGTCCTCCAGGCCGGTGTGCATCGAGCCCATGACGACCCGGTTGCGCAGCCGCCCCCCGGGGACGTCGAGGGGGGAGAGGAGGTGGGGGTATGCCGTGGGGGCGCCGGACCCGGTCGGCGTGGACGACGTCGTGCTCACGTCTTCGATGTTACCCGTGGGTCACCACCCGCGGGCGCGGCCGGAGGAGGAGGCGTCGTCCCCGGGTGCGTGGTCCGGGGGCGGGTCGTCCCCGGGGGCGTGGTCCACCTCGAAGGCCTCCGCCCCGAGGAGCCCGGCGAAACGGGTGATCTGGGAGGGCAGGCGCTCCTCCCAGATGTTGACCACGCCGCGTCGGCGGACCTGGTCGGGGTGCGGGGTGGGCGGGGGGAGCAGGCCGTCGCGCAGCAGGACGGTGCGGGTGCGGGAGCGGCCCTCCCGGGTGGCGGTGATCTCGACGCGGGAGGCGTCGTCGCGGGGCGTCAGCGACAGGTAGGTGTCCGCCCCGCGGAGGCCCAGCTCGAGGTGGCGCACGTCGGGCACGCCCAGGACCAGCGCGCAGCCGTGGCGCAGGGGATAGGCACCCGGGTCGAGGTGGGGCCGGGACCAGACGTCGGTCTCACGGCCGTCGACCTGCAACGCGCGCCCCCACTGGTCGTCGGTGTCGTCGTCGTAGCCGTCGACCACGGCCAGCGCGGGCCGGCGGGTGGAGGACATCGACTCCGCGAAGCGCCGGGGCGCGTCCGTGCCGGCGTGCACCTCCAGGTCGAGCACCCGCAGGCGGGCGTCGAGCCAGGCGTCGTGGGAGTCGGTCTCCAACAGCGCCCGAGCCGGCAGTCCCAGGCCACCGGCGGCGACCGACAGGAGCAGCTCCTCGGTCGTGGCGCGGGTGGAGGCGAGGAGGACCCGGTAGGACTCCCCGGCCGCCCAGGCCGCCATGCGGCCGAGCACCTGGGCACGCAGGGCCGGAGGTGCGCCCACCACCGTCGTCCGGCCGAGGGCCACGCCGTCGGTCAGCGCGTCGAGGACCGGCCATCCCGTCCCGATGCGCGGATGCGCCCGGCGAACCGCCGCCCGCAGCTCGGCGACGCTCGGCACCGGGGCCAGCCCGGCCTGGTCGTCGTCGGGCAGGTCCGCCCTCTCGTCCCTGTCGCGCCCCTGCTCACCACCCATCCGTCGAGTATGGCAGCGAGGACCGACAAGACCCCCTGAGCCTCGTACCGACCGCACGCCCTCCCGTCGTCGGCCCGCCCGCGTCGGCCGCGTCAGGCGAAGGCCTCGGCCGGCACCACGGGGGTGCCCTCCTCGATGCCCGCGACGATCCGTTCGGCGACGGCGGCGGGGTCCAGGCCCTGCGGCAGCCGTGGTGCGGCTCCGGCCAGCGCCCGGCCGACCAGCCCGGTCTCGGTGTGCGGCACCCGCAGGTCGACGACGGCGACCCCGCTGCGGCGCAGCTCCAGGCCCAGCGCACGGTCGGCCGCCGCCAGGGCGGCCTTGCTCGCGCCGTAGGCGGCCATCCCCGCCGTGGGCCGGTCGGCGACGACGCCGGAGATCTGGGCGACGAAGCCGCGGCTGTCGACGAGGAGGGGCAGGGTCCGGCGCAGCAGCCACAGCGGCCCGACGACGTTGGTGAGGAAGAGCTCCTCCACGACCTCGTCCGGGGTGTCGACCAGGGACCCGAAGGCCACCACCCCCGCGGCGTTGACGATCCCGTCGAGCCTCCCGGGGCCCGACCGCAGGTGCTCGACGAGCCGGTCGCCCAGGCCCGCGTCCGTCAGGTCGCCCCCGATCCAGCCGTGGCGCAGCGGCCCGTCGGGACCGTCCGTGGGCAGGCTGTCGACCAGGGCGCCCAGACGCTGCCCGTCCCTCCCCACCCCGGTCACCCCGGCGCCGCGACCGGCCAGCGCCCGGGCGAGATACCCGCCGAGGACCCCCGAGGCGCCCAGCACGACGACGTGCGAGCCCGACAACGACCGGTGCGACATGGTGCCTCCAGCGACGTGAGATAGTAGTGCTGTCCAATCTACGTCAAAGGTGTGTCTTATGCATGGATCTCCTCTCGGCCGCGTCCAGGGAGCCCTGGGCTCGGCGCTGCGCGCCCGCGTCGCCGGGGACGACGCCCGGGAGCGGGCGCGGGTCATCTGGCAGACGCCCGGCGAGCGCTGGTTCACGCCCGCCGACCCGGTCTGGCGGGTGCACGCGGACGCCGCCATGTTCCCCGGCGGCGTGGCCGCCCTCCTGCTGCAGATGCTGCACCCGATGGCCATGGCGGGGGTGGCCGGGCACTCCGGCTACCGGTCCGACCCGTGGGGCCGGCTGCAGCGGACCAGCACCTACCTGGCGGCCACCACCTTCGGCACGGTGGAGCACGCCACCGCCACCATCGCCCAGGTGCGCGCCGTGCACGAGCGGGTCCGCGGCAAGGACGCGTTCGGCCGGCCCTACCGGGCCAGCGACCCGCACCTGCTGATGTGGGTGCACGTCGCCGAGGCCGTCTCCTTCCTGCGGGCCCACCAGGCGTATGCCGCCGCGCCCCTCACCGCCGCCGAGGCGGACACCTACGTGGCCCAGGCGGGCGTGTCCGCCCGGCTCCTCGGGGTGCTCGACCCGCCGACCGACGTCGCCGGGCTGGAGGCCGTCCTCGAGGGGTTCCGGCCCGAGCTGGAGACCACGCCGGCGGCCCGGGACGCGGCCCGTTTCCTGCTCGCCGAGCCGCCCCTGCCGGTGGCCTCGCGCCCGGGGTACTGGGCGATCGCGGCGGGCGGGGTGGCGCTGCTGGAGCCCTGGGCCCGGCAGATGCTCGACCTGCCAGCCTCGCCACGCCTTTCCCGGTCCGTCCTGCGACCGGTCGGCCGGATCAGCACCGCCGGGGTCCGCTGGGCGATGGCGGGGGTCCAGGAGGAGAGGCAGCCGGCGGCGTGAGCCCGGCGCACGCCCTCGAGCTGCTCCTCCACCCGGACGACGAGGCGGGGGCGCGGCAGGAGTGGGCGGCGCTGGAGCAGGCCGGGGTCCCCTCCCTGGCCCGGCACCGCGGCAGCACCCATCGCCCGCACCTGACCGTGGTCACCGGAAGGGCCCCCGACGAGGACGTGCTCGACCTGGCGGCCCGCCTCCTGCTGCCGCTGCTGCCGCTCACGACCGTCGTCGAGGGCCAGGTGCTGCTGGGCGGTCGGTCCCCGGCCCTGGCGCACCGGCTCCGGGTGCCCCTGGGGCTGCAGGAGGCGCGCGACCTGCTGGCCGACCGGTGGCCCGGCGCCGACAGGCGGCCGTGGGTGCCGCACCTGAGCCTGACCAGGCGGACGCGTCACGACCACCTCGTCGCGGCGTTGGGAGCGCTGACCCCGGGCACGCACGAGGGGTCGGTGCGCCTCGTCGCCGCCCGGTGGTGGGACCCCGACGCCGGGACGGTCACCGTGCTGGAGCGTCCGCCTGCGGTGCCCGTGACGGGCGCGGCCCCGGACCACCTGCCCGGGCGAGCAGCTGGAGCGCCACCAGCACGCACAGGACGCACCACGGCAGCAACGACAGCACGGACATGACCAGGCCGACCGTCCCGAAGGTGGACGGGACCACCATGAGCAGGCCGGCGGCCAGGGCCCACCATCCGGTGGCGCGGGAGAGCACCCGGGTACGCAGCAGGGCTCCCGCCACGAGGAGCAGGGCCACCGCGTTGAGCACGTAGTAGGTCAGGAACGCCGTGCCCCGCCAGCCGGCCAGCAGCACCTCGCCGGCCGCGAGGAGGGCCTCCTGCGTGGCCCCGTCGGCGGACCCGTGCCGCCGGGCCAGCAGCAGCATCTCCACCGCCGGGTTGGACGCCAGGTAGGCGGCCATGCCCAGGACGACGAGCAGACCGGCCACGGCCGCCGTGGACCGGGCCCTGGCCCAGAGCAGCACGACCAGGGCCAGGTAGACCAGGGCCACCAGCACGTTGTTCACGCCGTAGAGCAGGTCGAGGCTGACCACGCCGAGCACCGGCGAGGCCTGCATGAGGGCAAGGAACTCCTCGACGGTCCCCGGCGGCGGGTGCAGGGCGAAGACGCCGACCTGGACCACGACGAGGAGGACCGACCCGAGGGCGGCGAAGGCCCCGGTGAGCAGCACCCCCCGCCAGGGACTCACGGCATACCCCGGCGGGGGCCCGTCCTGCTGCGGGCGTCACCAGCCGTGCGGGACCACCACGGCGCGCGCAGAGAGCTCACCGTCCTGCAGCCTGCGGTAGGCCTCGAGGGCGTCGTCGAGCGTGTACCGCTCGACGACCGGGGTGATCTGGCCGAGGCGGTACATCGCGGCCACGTCGTGCAGGTCCTCGATCGTGCCCCAGTAGGTGGAGGAGAAGTTCACCTCGTAGGGGACGGTGAAGAAGTTCCACGGGAACGTCCCGCCGCCGATGCCGACGACGGTGAGCGAGCCCTGCTGGGCCACGGTCGCCCCGGCCAGCTTCAGGGTCGCGTCGGCCCCGACCATGTCGAAGACCGCGTCCACGCCCCGCCCGCCGGTGAGCTCCTTGATCCGCTCCACCTGGTCGTCGCCCCCGGGCACCGTGACGGCGCCGTACTCCTCCGCCTGGGCCATCGCCTCGGGCTTGAGGTCGGTGGCGATGACCTGGGCCCCGGTGAGGGCCTTGAGGATCTGCACCCCGACCAGGCCCAGCCCGCCGAGCCCGACGACCAGGGCGCTGCGGCCGCCGCCGGCGAGGGAGGGCAGGGCCCGCTTGATCGCGTGGTAGGGCGTCAGGCCGGCGTCGGCGAGCGGTGCGGCGTCGATGGGGTCGGCGTCCCCCAGCGGGACGAGGTTGCGGGCGGGGGCCAGCAGGTACTCCGCCATCCCGCCGTCGCGACCGAGGCCCATCGCGGCATACCCGACCTCCTGCGGCTGGGCGCAGTAGGTGTCCTGACCGCGGGAGCAGGCCCGGCAACGCCCGCAGCCCACGGGCCCGTAGACCAGGTAGGCCTCGCCCTGCTCGAACCCGGTGACGCCGGGCCCGACCTCCTCGACCCAGCCGGAGTTCTCGTGCCCGAGCACGAAGGGCGGCGTCAGCAGGCCGGTCGGGTCCCCCTCGAAGTCGTGGAAGAGCCCGACGTCGGAGTGGCAGGCACCCGCGCCGGCCACCTGGAGCAGCACCTCCCCGGGTCCGGGGGTGGGACGGTCCACGTCCTTGAGGACGGGGAAGGTCTTGTACCCCTCGAAGACGACAGCGCGCACGACGGCCTCCTGATGGTCCAGAACGGCCGGCGCGAGGGCTCGTGTGACCAGTCGCTGCAGACCGGTCGTCCTACCCCGAAGTGTAGTGATCGACGGGGACGGCCCGCAGGCCGGTGGCGTCCACGAGCAGGAGCAGGTCGCCCTCCGGGACGGCCGCCACGGCCTCCGCCAGCTCCTCGACCGAGGGTGGCCGGGGTGCCGCGGCACGAGGCCGCCACAGCTGGACCTCGGCGCCCGTGCGGGCGGCCAGGTCGGCGCGCTCGGCGGGGGAGAGGGTGCCCACGAGCAGCACCATGCGTGGCCCGTGCCCGGGGGCGGCGGGGGTATGCGGTGCGCGCGCCGGGGCGCGAGGCTGCAGGTCGGCCCGGTCGGCCCGGAAGACGGTCCAGTGGTAGGCCGACAGCAGCGACGTGGTCGCCAGGATGCCGAGCGGGAAACGGATGCTGCGCATCGTCTCGGTGTCGATCCCGCCGGCGAGGGCGTCCTCGAGCAGGAGGTAGACGAGCGTGATGAGGGCGACGACCGCCGCGACCCCGGAGACGCCGAAGAGGACGAGCAGGTAGGTCCGCCGGGTGGGGGAGGCCAGCTCGGCCGCCGGGTCGTCGGCCCGGGCGTGCTGGGCGAGCCGCCAGTGCCACCACCACACCGGCAGCCCGACGGTCAGGAGGACGAGCGCGGCGAGCAGGGCGTTGAGCGCGCTGCCGCCCACGACGAGGTCCCGACCCGCGGCGATGGCCTCGACGAGCGTGACGATGACCATGACCAGGCCGGCCGAGGCGGCCAGCAGCCCGACCGCGGCCATGACGTACTCGTAGACCCGGCGCACCTCGGTGCGTGCTGCGGCGCGGCCGGCGCCCAGCACCTCCTGGTGGTACCACCACACCAGCAGGCCCACGACGACCACGCCGGCAAGGTCGGGGGCGCCCGCGAAGTGCTCCGAGGCGGTGGTGGCGGCCGGGTCGCCGACCAGCCAGACCAGGACGTCGTAGGCGAGCACGCTCAGCGCGACGGTCGCCGCGAGAAGTCCGCCGCCGACGCCGACGAGCAGGACGAGCACGAGCCACCCGGTGCTCCGTCGTCCCCGGGCCAGGTCCAGCACCCAGTAGACGACCCACACCAGGGCGCCGACGACGAACGTCACACCGGGGCGCAGGATGCTGTCGGCACCGCGGCCGACGAGCGACTCGCCACCCAGTCCGGTCAGCTGGTCCAGGCTCGCGGCGACGAGCCGGGCGAGCCCGGCCGCGGCGGTCGCCAGCCCGGCGACCGCCCCGAGCAGGGCGAGGGGGTGCAGGTGGCTCCGCGGAGTGCCACGACGGCCCCACCAGTGGTGGCCGGCCCAGACCAGGGTCCAGACGACGGCGAGCGCGGGGCTGCCGCCCCGGTAGGGCTGCGTGCCCAGCAGCATGCTCAGGGTCTGGTGCCAGCCGACCATCGCCACGACGAGGGAGACCAGCCCCACGAGCGTGAGGTACGCCGCCCAGCCGAGCGCGCGCAGCTCGCGGCGGTCGGCGGCCGTCCGGCGCACGGTCCACCAGGTCAGCAGGGCCCACAGGGGCAGCGCGATGAGGGTGAAGGCCAGCTCGAGGGCCAGCTGGCTGTCGTCCGGGACGAGGACGTCGTCGGTGGCCAGGAGCCTGCTCAGCAGGCCGGTGACGCCGGCGGCCGCGGCGAAGAGCAGGCCCGCGAGGAGCAGGTACTGGAAGAACCTGCGGACGGACTGGCCGCCGCCCTCGGGGGCCTGGGGGTCGTGCCCGTCGGTGCCGCTGCGGCGTCGGACGGCGATCACGATCGCGGCGACGACCCCGCCGAGCAGGGCGAGCGGGACCAGGGAGCTGACGACGCCGAGCATCACGGCCGCACCCCCTCGGGGAGGTCGCAGGCGTACATCGGCCACGGCGACCCCGTGATGACCCAGCCCTCGCCCGCGTCCGTCAGCCGGAAGACCTCCTCCTGGGACCACTCGCTCCCGCCGAACGGGGTGCTGTCGGTGTGGACCAGGTCCACCCGGACCGTGGCCCGGTCGCCGTCGACGTCGACGTCGCGCAGCACGACGCGGGCGTCCCGCTCGACCCAGGCCGTCTCCAGGTCCTCGAGGTCGCACTTCCCGTCGGGGTCGAGGTGCTCGGCGGCCGCGCCCAGGTCGCGGTCGTAGACGGCGGTCACGTAGTCCTGCACCACGGCCTCCGGCGACCCGGCCGGCAGCTCGGTCCGTGGCCGGGTGGCCGAGACCACCCCGGCGACCACCGCCAGCAGCAGGAGGACCGCCACCGCGATCGCGAGCACCTTCCCGGCCCGACCGTCCATACCCCCAGCGTCCCACCGCGCTGACCTGCGCGACAGGGCCCGCAGTGTGACCTGGGACACCTGGGCCCCCTCGCGCGCCGACGCATCGGAGCGGCCGGCCGGGCTCGGGCCCGACCGGCCGCTCCGACGGTCAGCGGGTCACGGGTCGACGGTGATCGTGCAGATCAGCGTCGCGTCCGGATCCGTCGGCTCGAGGTCCTCGAAGGTGACGGTGAGGTCGCCCAGGGCGGCGTCCGTGCCCGGGGTGCTCGTGTCCGGGGTCACGGTGGTGTCGTCCTGGTCGGTGCAGACCACGGTCGAGGCGGTGCCTCCCGGGACCAGGCTGTCCACGGTCACGGTCACGTCGGTCAACGGCGTGTTGACGAAGGAGACCGTGGCCTCCTTGCCGTCACCACAGGTGGACTCGACACTCACGGTCGCCGTCTGCGTCGTGTCGTCGGAGACGTAGTCCGCCGGGACCGTCTCGGTGACGGTGTAGCTGCCGTAGAGCAGCCCGTCCACGCAGGCGGTGCCGGTGGCGTCCGTCTGCACGGTGGTGCTGAAGACGGGCTCGCCCTCCTCGTCCTGGAGGTCGGAGTCGACGGTGAAGGTCACCCCGGCGTGCGGGGCGGTCCCGCCGGCCGCCGCGTGCTTCCTCGTCTTGGTGATCTCGATCGCGCCACGCTCGCGCTCGTTGACGAAGGTGCAGGTGACGTCGTCACCGGCGCCCAGGGTGATGGTGCCGTCGCCGTCCTCGGCCAGCAGGTCGGTGAGATCCTCGTCGTCGCAGGTCGCGCTGACCAGGTTCCAGCCGGCTGGCACGGTTTCGGTCACGGTGTAGGTGCCGGTGTCGATGCCGTGGAAGTCGGCCCCGGTCGAGTCGGATCCATCGGCCCCGGTCCCGGTGGGGGTGAGGCTGAAGGTGCCGGTGTCGCCCTCGCCGCCGGGGACGTCCTCGGTGAAGCTGAAGGACTGACCGCCCGGTGCGTCCTCGACCTCCTTGACGATCGTCAGGTCCGCGAGGGCCTTGTTGTAGAACGTGCAGTCGAGCACGTCCTGGTCGTCGTCGATGTCGAAGGTCACCGTCCTGGTCGTGAGGTCGATGGACAGGTCCTGCCCCTCGCCCTCGGTGACGAAGCCGGTGCTCGCGTCGCAGTCGATGTCCTCGAAGCTCCACCCGTTCGGCAGGCTCGACTCAGAGACGGTGTAGCCGTCGCCGAAGAGCACGTTGGTGAACGACTCGGTCTCGTCGTCCGCGAGCTGGAAGGTGTCGCGGTCGGTGGAGGACGGGTCGGTGCCGAACGACTTGGCGAAGTCGAACAGCTGGGTGGCCCCGTCCGGGTCGGTCTGCTTGCTGATCTTGACCTGACCGCAGTTGGTCAGCGTCAGCGGGACAGGGGAGATGAAGTCCTTCAACTGGGAGGTGAACGAGTCCGACGAGCGGCTCTTGAGCATCGCGGAGCCGAACGAGGTGCACTTGGTGTCGTCGAAGATCGCGTCGAGGTCGACGCTGGCCTCGCCGAAGGTCCGGGCGGACTGGTCCTGGGTGAGGGTGTCCGTCTGATCGATGGGGCTGCCGTTGATCGTCCCGGCGGCGTCGGCGGCAGCCGTGATGTCGGTGGCCGGTCCCCACAGGCCGGCAGCGGCGTCCCACCGACGGAGGGTCATCGCGGCGCGCGCGCCCCCCTGGTCGATGGAGTACTCCAGGAGCAGGTCGCCGTCGGTGCGGATCTTGTTCGGCCCGGTGTCGCAGTCGGTGGCCGACTGGTTGAACTCGAAGTCCATGAGGGTGGTCCCCTTGGGTTCGCTCACCCGCACCCAGTACATGTGCAGGAAACCAGGGTCGCCGTCCTCGACCCAGGTGCCGAACTGGAGCAGGTCGGACTTGTTGTTCGGGATGCTCCCGGTCGTCTCCCCGGGACAGGAGGTGTCCTCCTTGACACCTCCGCTGTAGGAGTCGTCGCCTTGACCGCTGGGCTCGTCGTCGTCGAAGACCTGGTCGACGTTGGCCCAGTCGCGATTTCCTTCGACGTCGACGGCCAGGTTGGCGTCGTCGTCGATCTCGAACATGCTGCCCTCGAGCGAGGCCTGGTAGTGCTCCGCCCAGGCGGACGGGACGGTCGCGGTCGCGGCGAGCACCGCCGCGGACGACAGGCCGGCGAGAAGTCCTCGTCTGCGCCGGGAGGTGGACGTGCCTGGATGCACGGGTGCTGCGGACATGGTGGGTCCTTCGGCTGCCTGCCGGCATCCCCGAGACTGCCGGCGTCACGGGTCGGCCACGGTCGTCACGGACCGGGCCATCTCACGGGCGCGGCCCCCCATACGGGCCGCGGATGGCGTCCTCACGGGCGTCTGACGGGTCGGGCCGATATCGCTCGGCCCAGGCTCGGTGGTGCTCCACCGCTTCACAGTGTGCTCCAGGTCACACCCGGGTCGCAAGGCCCAGGACGGGAGGACTTGACGCTCAGCCCACGGACGTGATCGGGGCGACTGCCGGGGTGCCCGACCCGTCCCGCTTGTCGTTGGTCTCGGGCAGCTCGACCGGGACGCCGTTGCCGGAGGCGGCCCTGGGTGGGGCGGCCCCGGCCCAGGCCAGCACGAGGGCGTCCTCGCCGCGGAGGAACCGGTGGCAGCGGACGCCGCCGGTCGCCCGGCCCTTGGCCGGATAGGCCCACATGTCGGTCACCTTGACCGTGCCGGTCTGGGTGCCGGCCGGCGACCCGGCCGACCCGGCGACCGTGACGACGACGTTCTCCCGCCCGGCCTCGACCGCCGTGAAAGAGACGACCGAGGCGCCGGCGGACAGCTTGACCCCGGCCACCCCGCCGCCGGTCCGGCCCTGCGGCCGGACCAGGGAGGCGGAGAAGTGCAGCAGGTGGGCGTCGGTGGTGACGAAGACCAGCGACTCCTCGCCGGTCGTCAGCTCGACCGCGCCGACGACCCGGTCGCCGTCCTTGAGGGAGACCACCTCGAAGGCGTCCTTGTTGCCGGGGTAGTCGGGGTTGACCCGCTTGACCACCCCCTGGGCCGTGCCCAGGGCCAGCCCCGGACCCTCGCCGGTCAGCGTGCACAGGGTCAGCGCCCTCTCGTCCGGCGGCAGGTCGACGAACGCGCTCAGGGGCACCCCGCCGGACAGGGACGGGGCATCGGCGGTCGGCGGCACGGTGGGCAGCTCCACCACGGACAGCTTGACGACCCGCCCGGCGGAGGTGACCAGGCCCACGTGCCCGCGAGCGGTGGCCAGCACCTCGGCGACGATGACGTCGTGCTTGGAGCGCCGTCCCCCGCTGCCCAGCGGTTCGTCGGTGGTCGTGCGCGCCAGCAGACCGGTCGAGGACAGCAGCACCCGGCACGGGTCGTCGGCGACCTCCAGCCCGGCCCCGCCCCGGGCGGTCTGCGCCCCGGCGCCGGCGGACGGCATGCCCGACGACTGCCCGTCCGACTCCAGGAGGACGGTGCGGCGCGGGGTGCCGTGCTCCTTGGCGACCTCCGCGAGCTCGTCGGAGACCTGCCGGCGCAGCAGCTGCTCGTCGGCCAGGAGCGCCTCCAGGCGCTCGATCTCGCGCAGCAGGTCGTCGCGCTCGGCCTCCAGCTCGATCCGGGAGAACTTGGTCAGCCGGCGCAGCTGCAGGTCCAGGATGTGGTTGGCCTGGATCTCGGACAGGTCGAAGACCTGCATGAGGCGGGTGCGGGCGGTGGCCACGTCCTCGGCCGCGCGGATGAGCTGGATGACCTCGTCGATGTCGAGGATCGCGACGAGCAGCCCCTCGACCAGGTGCAGCCGGTCCTGCTTCTTCCCCAGCCGGTGCCCGGTGCGCCGGCGCACGACGTCGGTGCGGAAGTCGACGTAGACCTGGAGCAGCTGCTTCAGGCCGAGCGTCCGCGGCTGGCCGTCGACCAGGGCGACGTTGTTGATGCCGAAGGACTCCTCCATCGGCGTCATCTTGTAGAGCTGCTCGAGCACGGCCTCGGGGTTGAAGCCGGTCTTGACCTCGATGACCAGGTGCAGGCCCTTGGACCGGTCGGTGAGGTCGACGATGTCGGAGATGCCCTGCAGCTTCTTGGCCTGGACCAGCTGCTTGACCTTCTCGATGACCTTCTCCGGGCCCACGAGGTAGGGCAGGTCGGTGACGACGATGCCCTTCTTGCGCGGGGTGACGTTCTCGATCCGCGCGGTGGCCCGGGTCCGGAACGACCCGCGCCCGGTCTCGTAGGCGTCCCGGATGCCGTCCAGCCCGACGATCCGCCCGCCCAGCGGCAGGTCGGGGCCGGGCACGAAGCGCATGAGCGCCTCCAGGTCGGCCTCGGGGTTCGCGATGAGGTGCCGGGCGGCGCCGATCACCTCGACGAGGTTGTGCGGCGGCATGTTCGTGGCCATGCCGACCGCGATCCCGGAGGCGCCGTTGACGAGCAGGTTGGGGAAGGCCGCCGGCAGCACCTCGGGCTGGTAGAGCTGGTCGTCGTAGTTGGGGACGTAGTCGACGGTGCTCTCGTCCAGGCTGGCGGTCATCAGCAGCGCCGCCGGCGCCATCCGCGCCTCGGTGTAGCGGCTGGCGGCGGGCCCGTCGTCCAGCGAGCCGAAGTTGCCGTGCCCGTCGACCAGCGGCAGCCGCATCGTGAACGGCTGGGCCATGCGCACCATCGCGTCGTAGATCGCGGTGTCCCCGTGCGGGTGGTACTTGCCCATCACCTCACCGACCACCCGCGAGCACTTCACGTGGGCCTTGTCGGGGCGCAGCCCCAGCTCGTCCATCGCGAAGAGGATCCGTCGCTGCACCGGCTTCAGCCCGTCCCGCGCGTCGGGCAGGGCCCGGGAGTAGATCACCGAGTAGGCGTACTCCAGGAAGGCCCCCTCCATCTCCGCCTGGACGTCGATCTCGACGATCTTCTCCTCGACGTCGAACAGGTCGGTCTCCTGAGGGCGCTTGCGGCGGGCCATGGGGGTGCGGGCGCTCCTTGCTCTGCCGCGTCCGGCGGCGGGATGGTCGGGGACGGCCCCAGGGTATGCGGTGCGCGCGGGCGGGCCGCGCAGGCGCGGCGCAGCGGGGCCCGGCGGGGCGGCCGGGGCCCCGGGCCTATGGTGGCGCGGTGTCCGGACGCGCGAGCCTGCTGACGATCCTCGCGGTCGTCCTCGTCGCGCTCAACCTTGGTGGGGCGATCGCCGCGGTGCCGCCGGTGCTGGAGGACCTGCAGGCCGCGGTCGGCCTGACCCCGGCCCAGGCGGCCCTCATGACGAGCCTGCCGGTGCTGCTGTTCGCCCTGGCCGCCCCGCTGGCCGCGCGGCTGGGCCGGCGGCTCGGGCCGGGCCGCGCCGTGCTCGTGGGTCTGGCCCTCATCGCCGTCGGCACCCTGGTCCGGGTGCTGGGCGGGCCGCTCGTCCTGCTCCTGGGCACCGCGGTGGTGGGGCTGGGCATCACCGTCGGCAACGTCCTGGTCCCGGTCGTGATCAAGCGGGACTTCGCCGGCCGGGCCAGCCGGGTCACCGGGTTCTTCACCGCCACCCTCGCCGTCGGGGCGGCCCTGACCTCGGCCCTGACCGTGCCGCTGGCGCAGCTGATGGGCTGGCGGGCCGCGCTGGCCCTGTGGGCCGTGCTGGTCCCCGTCGCGGTCGTGGGATGGGTGCGGCACGTGGTGCGGCGGGAGCGGGACGGGGCGGGGGAGCCGGCGCGACCGCATACCCCCGTCCCTGCCGGGGTGCACGAGGACCGGTTCGTCTGGCGGCTGCCGACGGCCTGGGCCCTCGCGGTGGCGCTGGGCAGCCAGTCGGCGCTCTACTACTCCCTGACCACCTGGCTGCCGACGATCCTCGTCGACCGCGCAGGGGTGACCCACGCCGTCGGGGGGACGGCGATGGCGCTCTACCAGATCACCGCGATCCCCACGGCCCTGACGATCGCCGGCTTCGCCCGGATGCGGCCGCGGCAGGGCTGGATCGGGGTGCTCATCGCCCTCGCCTGGACCGTCATGGTCGCCGGGCTGCTGCTCGCGCCCGCCGCCTGGCCGGTCTGGGCGGTGGTCGGTGGGCTGGCCCAGGGGGCCGGGTTCACCTACGCCCTGACCCTCATCGTGCTGCGGGGGCACGACGAGCACGTCGTGCGGGCGCTCAACGCCATGGCTCAGCTGGTCGGCTACACGATCGGGGCGGCCGGTCCGTTCGCGGTGGGCTGGCTGGCCCAGTCGACCGGCGGGTGGGGCGCCCCGGGCCTGCTGCTCGTCGCGCTCGCGCTGTCCCTGGCCACGAGCAGCCTGGC
The DNA here is from genome assembly GCF_006519705.1 of Ornithinimicrobium kibberense. NCBI lineage: Bacteria > Bacillati > Actinomycetota > Actinomycetes > Micrococcales > Ornithinimicrobiaceae > Ornithinimicrobium > Ornithinimicrobium kibberense. The sequence continues at coordinate 102,426 of NZ_VFXM01000012.1, read as the reverse complement.
CGCCGGGCGGGACGTGGTGGTCCGGGCCCCGTCGGGGCGGGGCCCGGACCCGTCCTAGCCGATCGCGTTCGGGTGCCGGCTCAGCGCCTCGACCTGCGTGCTGATCCAGCCGAACATCGGCAGGCCGGAGACGCAGGCGTGCAGCTCCTCGTGGTCGGCCACGTCGAAGAGGCAGTAGTTGGCGAACTGCCCCGAGACGCGCCAGATCGCGGCGATCTTGCCCTCGCGCTGCAGGCCCTGGCTGTACTCCTTCTCCGCGGCGACCAGCCTCTCCCGCAGGTCGGGGTCGAGGTCGGGCGGCAGGTTCACCTGCATGCGGACCATGTAGAGCACGGTGACGCTCCTCGCCCCGTCAGGCGACGGTCGTGGCCGCGGGGGTCTCGTCGGAGACCGGGTCGAGGACGAAGGAATAGTCCATCGTCCGCTTTCCGTCGCCGGTGTCCTGCGGGTCGAGCATGAGCTCGGGCTTGACCGCCGAGGCGATGTCGTCCTCGTTGTGCGGGTCGCCGGGGAAGTAGAGCTGGGCGGTGAGCAGCTCGTGTCCGGGGGCGGACACCTTGACGTGCAGGTGCGCCGGGCGCCAGGCGTGCCAGCCGGCCGCCGCGATGAGCTTGCCGCAGGCCCCGTCGGTGGGGATCTGGTAGGGCGCCGGCTCGACGGTGTCGATCTCGAAACGGCCCTCCTCGTCGCTGGTGAACGTCCCGCGCAGGTTCCACTCGGGGATGTCGGGGGCGAACTGGGAGTAGAAGCCGTCGGCGTCGGCGTGCCACAGCTCGACCTTGGCCCCGCCGAGCGGGCTGCCGTCGGTGGAGGTCACCTGGCCGGTCCAGTGCAGCGGGGTGCCGGGCTCGTCCTCGCGCATCGGGATGGTGCCGCGGGCGCCCTGCTCGGGGGCGTCCGGAACGTAGTAGGGACCCTCGATGGAGCCCTTGGAGCCCTCGCGGTGGGAGGTGTTGACGTCCTCGACCACGTGCTCGACCCACACGTCGAGGAAGAGCGGCCACTCGCCGTCCTCGCCGACCTGGATCAGCCACGCCTTGAGCGCGTCGTACTCCTCGTAGGTCATCTCGTGCTTGCGGATGACGTCGTGGATCGCGGCGAGCGCGTCACCCGCCAGGGCGCTGACGCGCTCCTGGGAGACCTGCAGCCCGGCGTGCTGCTTCTTGCGGAACGACTCGGTGGCGCTCTGGCCCGAGGCCCGGGCGCTGGCGGTGTCCTGCCCGTCGGTGTGGACGCTGTTCTCGGTCATCGTCGTGCTCCTTCGCGTGATCGGTAATGACGGTCGTGGACGGACGCTCAGGCGTCCTGCCGGTACCGGGCCAGCTTGTCGGGGTCGACGTGCAGGCCCAGCCCGGGGGCGGTGGGGGCGGCCATCCGGCCGCCGGTGATGGTGAGCGGCTCGACGAGCAGGTCGTCGCTCATGTCGAGGAAGTTGGACAGCTCCGCGGCGCGCGCGGAGGTGGAGGCGTGCGCGGCCGCGAAGACGACGGAGGCCAGGGTGCCGACCTGCCCGTCGATCTGGTTGCCGACGACCACCTCCACGCCCAGGCCCTCGGCCAGGTGCAGCACGCGCTGGGACTCGGAGAAGCCGGTGCGGGCCGTCTTGATCGAGACCGCGGTGGCGGACCCGCCGAGGATCTCGCGGGTGACCTCGGCGGGGCGGGTGGCGCTCTCGTCCGCGACGAAGGGGACGGGGCACTGCTGCACCAGCCAGCGGCGGCCCAGCACGTCGTCGGCCGGGTTGAGCTCCTCGGCCAGCGTCAGCCCCAGGTCGGCCATCTCGGCCAGGGCCCGGGCGGACTCGGAGGCGGTCCAGCCGCGGTTGCCGTCGACGTAGAGCTCGACCTCGTCGCCGAAGGCCTCCCGGAGGGCGCGCACGACAGCGACGTCCAGCTGGTAGGGCCGGCGGCCGACCTTGACCTTGAAGGTGGTGATGCCGTGGGCCTCGCGCATCCGCTCGGCCTCCTGGACCATGACCTGCGGGTCGTCGAAGCCGAGCATGTGGCTGACCCGGACGGACTCGGCATACCCCCCGAGGAGGCGGTGCACGGGCTGGCCGAGGAGCTGCCCCGCGGCGTCCCAGGTGGCCATGTCCAGCGCGGCCTTGGCGGTCGGGTTCGCGATCGTGCGGTGCAGGCGGGCGCGGTGCAGCTCTCGGTCCAGCACCGAGGTGCCCACGAGGGCGGGGCCGAAGAGCTGCTCGACGACGGCGACGATCGAGGATTGCGTCTCCCCGTAGGTGAACGGCCGGGGCGGCGCCTCGGCCTGCCCCACGACGCCCGCGGCGGTGCGCACGCGGACGAGGACGTGGTCGGCGGTTCGGACCTCACCGGAGGCGAAGCGCAGCGGCTTGGTGTAGGGGATCGCGAAGGGGATCGCCTCGACGTCGGTGATCGTCAGGTCAATCACAGGGTCTCCTCGACGGGCGTGGGGGGTGCGCTCGGGTCGCGCGGGATCAGGTCGTGGGCGTGCAACGCCTCCACGAGGCGGGTGACGACGGGTCGGGGGCGGCCGGCGGCCCAGGCCAGCGCCAGGTCGAGCCGCCGGTGGGAGTCGACCGGGCGGAAGACCACCCCGTCGAGGGTCAGCGCCGCCGCGGACTCCGGGACCAGGGCCACCCCCAGACCGGCGGCGACCAGGGCCACGGTCGTGGACGTCTCGGTGACCTCGTGGGCCCGGCGCGGGACGAAGCCGGCGTCCTGGCAGGCGTCCAGCACGGCGCGGAGCACGACCGAGCCGGTGCGGTCGGCGTAGGTGATGAAGGTGGCGTCGGCCAGCTCGGCCAGCGGCAGGACGCCCTCGCCCCCAGCCGACGGGTGGCCGGCCGGCAGGGCGGCGACGAGACGATCGCGGGCGACGACGACGTGCTCCAGGTCCGGGGAGCCCGTGGGCAGGCGCAGCACGCCGACGTCGAGCTGGTCGTCCAGCAGGGCACGTTCCTGCTCGGGGGTGAGCATCTCGGTGCGCACCTGGAGGCTCACGTCCGGCATCGCCGTCGCGGCGGCCCGGGCCAGGGCGGGGAGGAAGCCGAAGGTCGCCGAGCCGGTGACACCCAGGCGCAGGGTGCCCGACCGTCCGTCGGCGGTCGCGCGGGCGGCCACGGCCGCCTCGGCGAGGCGCGCGGTGAGGCCCCGGGCGCGGTCGGCGTACTCCGCCCCGGCGGGGGTGAGGGACACCGACCGGGTGGTCCGAACCAGCAGGTCCACGCCGAGCTCGCGCTCGAGCTGACGCACCGACTTGGAGACCGCCGGCTGGGCCAGGTGCAGCTGCTCGGCGGCGCGGCCGAAGTGGAGCGTGTCGGCGACGGCCAGGAAGCAGCGCAGGTGGCGGACCTCGACGTCCATGCCGCGCACCTCCCTGTCGTCGCCTGCCGTTCTCCTCGACGGTACTGGGCTGTGGGCGGGGCGCACAAGAACAGATCGACGCTCATTGATTCGCGACAGGAATGAGTTATCCGGCGTCGCGGGGCCGGCCACGTGCCAGACTCCAGGCATGCGGAGCGGCGGCGAGGTACGGCGGCTGTCCTCGACCGTCGCCTGGGCGGTCCTGCCGGCGGCTCCCGGCACACGGGTGGCCCGTCGGGCCGTGCACATCCTCACGACCGTCCTCCAGGTCCTCGGCTCCGGGCACGGCACCACCAGGATCAACCGGGTGCGCGACCTGGACGGCCTGGACCCGCGGGTCGACGCGGACCCCTTGGGTCGGGTGAGGGTGTCCGGCACCGGGCCCGGCCTGCCCGATGGCCCCGGTCCCTGGCGGGCCACCGTGCGCTGCGACGGCCTCGTCGTCGACGCCCACCCGTCCGACGTCGAGCCGGTCGACCTGCACTTGCCGCTGCGCCGGCTGCGGCTCGTGGACGCCCGCCGGCTCGGCCGGGGCGGCCGGTGGCTGCGGACGCCCGACGCCCGGTGGCGGCTGCACCTGGAGGGCGGGGGCTACGACGTGACGGTCGAGGGGACCTGGGTGCTGCTCGCCCACCTGGGCACCCTCGGCGGGTGGCCCCAGCCGTGAGCTCCTCCCGGCCGTCGGGTCAGAGCCCGAAGGCGAACCGGGTGCAGTCGGTGGGGAAGTCGAACCACGCGAGCACCACGTGCGGCGTGATCACGCGCAGGCCGCCGCCGTCCTGCCCCGACCAGGAGTCGGGGCCGGGGGAGTAGCCGGCGTCGTCGTACTTGGCGAACGCCTCGGCCAGGCGCGTGCCCCACCCGTCCGGCTCCGCCCGGGTCGCGTGCGACTCGCCCTCGACGATCACCACCTCGGTGCCGCTCTCCAGGGTGAGGGTGACGGCGGGGTTGCGGTCCACGTTGCGCGTGTGCCGGGTCGTGGGAGCGCCGTCGTACCAGAACCGGCCGTCCAGCCAGACGCCCCACCGCGGCACGGCGTGCGGGCGACCGTCGGGCCGGACGCTGCCGAGCCAGTAGTGCCGGGCCGTGCGCAACCGGGCCTCGACCGTGCTCCAGTCCAGCAGCCCGGCCGTCGTGGCCGGCAACCCGTAGCCCTCGGGCAGGACCGGTCGGTCGGCGGCGGGGGTGGCATCCACGCCACCGACGGTAGCCCCGTCCTGGGGCGAGGGAAAGTGTCTGCGGGAGCCTCCCTCCTACGGTCAGGGTGCTTCCGCTAGCGCGAGGAGGCCTGCCGGAAGCGTGCGACCGCCACGGGGATGAAGACGGCCAGCATCAGCGCCGACCCGACCAGGACGGTCAGGACCGGGTTCTGCATGGGGAAGGTGTCGGCGACCGGCGCGGTGCCGGTGTTGCCGAACAGCTCCCGGGCGGCCTGGACGAGGGCCGACACGGGGTTCCAGTTGGCGAAGACCTCGAGCGGCCTGGGCAGGTTGGAGGCCTGCACGAAGGCGTTGGAGATGAAGGTCAGCGGGAAGAGCACCATGAACGAGGCGTTGTTGATGACCTCCGGCGTGCGCACGACGATGCCGATCAGGGTCATCACCCAGCTGAAGGCGTAGCTGAACAGCAGCAGGATCCCCACGCCGGCCAGGAAGGACACCCACCCCTCGTGGAACCGCCACCCGACCAGGGCACCGGTGGCGATCATGATGACCATCGAGATGGCGTTGAGGACCAGGTCGGCGCTGGTGCGCCCGAAGAGCACCGCCGAGGAGTGCATCGGCAGCGTCCGGAAGCGGTCGATCAGGCCCTCCTTGAGGTCCTGCGCCATCTGGTAGCCGCTGAACGTGGAGCCGAACAGCACGGTCTGGCCGAAGATCCCGGCCATGAGGTACTCGGTGTAGTTGCCGCCGTCGATCTGGATGGACCCGCCGTAGACCTGGCTGAACAGCAGCACGAACATGATCGGCTGGAGCACCGCGAAGACGAGCATCTCGGGGTTGCGCCGCAGCTTGAGCAGGTTGCGCCACGTGACGGTCCAGCCGTCGGACCACCAGGTCGCCAGGGTCCCCTCCGGTGCCGCCCCGCTCATGCGCCCTGCCCCTCCTCGGTCTCCTCGGCGTGCTCCCGGCCCGTGAGGGTGAGGAACACGTCGTCCAGGGTGGGGCGGCGCATGCCGGCGTCGTGCAGGCGGACGTCCTGCGCCGCGAGGTCGGTGAGCACCTGCTGCAGCGCGGCCGGACCGGTGTCGACCGGGACGTCGAGCGTGCGGCCGGCGGCGTCGACGTGCACCTCGCCCGACCCGTGGCGGGCCAGCACCTCCTCGGCGGCGGGCGCGTCCTGGCCCTCGACCAGGGTGACGACGATCCGGTGCCCGCCGAGCTGACCCTTGAGCTCGTCGGCGGTGCCCTCGGCGATGACCCGGCCGTGGTCGACGACGCTGATGTGGTCGGCCAGGTGGTCGGCCTCCTCGAGGTACTGCGTCGTCAGGAGCACGGTGGTGCCGCCGCCGACGAGGTCCTGGATGACCTGCCACAGCCCCAGCCGGCTGCGGGGGTCCAGACCCGTGGTGGGCTCGTCGAGGAAGAGGACGGGCGGGGTGTTGACGAGCGCGCACGCCAGGTCGATGCGGCGCCGCATACCCCCCGAGAAGCCCTTGACGGGGCGGTCGCCGGCGTCGGCGAGGTCGAAGGCGTCGACCAGCTCCCGCGCCCTGGTGCGGGCGCGCCGGGTGCCCAGGTGGTAGAGCCGGCCGACCATCTCCAGGTTCTCCAGGCCGGTGAGGTTCTCGTCCACGGCGGCGTACTGCCCGCTGGCCCCGATGACCTCCCGCACCCGCCCCGGCTGGTCCAGCACGTCGACGCCGGCCACCTGGGCCGAGCCCGCGTCCGGCCGGATGAGGGTGTTGAGCACCTTGACCGTCGTCGTCTTCCCCGCCCCGTTGGGGCCCAGCAGTCCCTTGACCGTCCCCTCCGGCACGCTGAGCGTCAGCCCGTCGAGGGCGTGCACGTCCCCGCTGCGGGAGCGGTAGGTCTTGCGCAGGTCGCGCGCCTCGATCATGGCCACCGGGCAAGGATAGGGACCGGCACCGACAGACCGGGGGTATGCGGCCGCGCCCCTCTCCGCGGGTCCTGCCTCAGGCGGGCGCGGAGGTGGCGTGCCCCGGTCGTTGGGTGGGGGCGCGCAGGGCCTCCGGCACGTAGGCGCACGTGGGGTCGCTGCCCAGGATGTCGCCCGTGACGGCGTAGGCGTGGCTGCGCGAGCCGCCACACACGTCGTTGAACTCGCACACCCCGCACTTGCCGTGGAACCGTTCGGGACGGCGCAACGACCGCAGCAGCTCGCTGGTGCGGTAGACCTCGCGGAACCCGCCCTCCTTGACGTTGCCGCAGTGCTCAGGGAAGAAGCCGCTGGGGTAGACGTGGCCGAGGTGGTCGACGAAGGCGAAGCCGCGGCCGGAGTTGATGTCGATCGGCGGCCGGGGAGGACGCTGCGGCACGGTATTGCCCTGCGCCCGCCACCGCTCCAGGTGCTCCCGGGTGTCCTCCGTCAGCCGCCGGTAGGTGTCGCCGCGATGCTCCGGGTCGTGGGGGTCGAGCCCCTCCGCCCGGCGGCGGGCCCGCTGGACCAGGACACGGCGGTACTGCGGCGCCTCGGTGGTCTTGACCGCCAGCGTGCCCGAGATGTCGGCCATCCAGTGCAGGACGTCCTCGATCTGCGGAGGGTCGAGGGTCTGCAGCTGCTGGCCGCGCCCAGTGGGGACGAGGAAGAACAGGCTCCACAGCGAGACGTCGAGGTCGAGCATGATCGGCAGCATCGCCGGCAGCTCGACGACGGTGTGCCGGGTGACGGTGGTGTTGACCTGCAGGCGGATCTGGTCGGCCCGGATCCAGCGCGCCGCCTCCAGGGTGGCCTCGAAGACGCCCGGGACGCCGCGGAACCCGTCGTGGGTCGCGGCCACGGCACCGTCGAGGGACAGGGACATGGAGTTGGCCCCGGCGGCGTGCATCTGCCGGACCGCGTCGTGGGTCAGCTTGGGCGTGACGGAGGGGGACAGGGCCATGTGCAGGCCGAGGCCGGCCCCGTGGCTGATCAGCTCGTGCAGGTCGGGCCGCTCGAAGGCGTCCCCGCCCGTGAGGATGACGATGGGCTGCGGCCGGCCGAAGGCGGCGACGTCGTCGAGGAGCGCCTTGCCCTCCTCGGTGGTGAGCTGGTCGGGGTGCCCCACGGGCTGGGAGTCGGCGCGGCAGTGCCGGCAGACGAGGGCGCAGGCCCGGGTGACCTCCCAGATGACGATCATCGGCCGGTCGTCGATGTCGTGCCGCAGGCGGCGCACGGCAGGGGCCGGCCGGGTGGGTGTGGAGATGGTCACGCAGGCTCCTTGGTCTTGGTCGGGGTGAGGTGGTCGTGCAGCCGGTCGACGGCGCGCCGGGCCGAGGCGGCGCAGGAGGTCAGGCCGAGGCCGTCGTAGGAGGAGCCGGCCAGCTCGACGCCGGGGGCGTCGTCGGCGAGGGCCTCCCGTGCGGCGGCCAGCCGGGCCGGGTGGCCGACGGTCAGCTGGGGCAGGGCGGAGGGCCACCGTTCGACGTGCACCTGGACGGGGTCCGCACCGATGCCGGTGAACCCTGCGAGGTCCGCGCGGAGCCGGTCCACGAGCTCCTCGTCGTCCGACGGGAGGCGTGGCCCGTCGGCCCGTCCCGCCGACAACCGCAGCAGGACGGTGTCGTCCAGGTCCAGGTGCGCCCACTTGGTGGACAGGAAGGTCGCCGCCTTGAGCGTCGAGCCGGTCGTCGAGGGCACGAGCATCCCGGTGCCCGCGAGGGCGGGGGCGTCGGCGACGGCCGCACGGGGCAGCGCCAGCAGCACGGTGGCGACATCGGCACGCCGGGTGGCCCGCAGCTGCTCCGCGGCGGTCGGGGAGCGCGGCGCCAGCAGCTCCGCCGCCACGGCGGCGCCGACGGCCAGGACGACGCCGTCCACGACGTGAGTGGCCCCGTCGCTGGTGCGGAGACGCCAGCGCCGGCCCTCCCGCGCGAGGTCGGTGACGGCCGACCCGGTCCGCACGGTGGCGCCCAGCTCCTCGACCAGCCGGTCGACCACCCGGCCCAGCCCTTCCGGCCAGCTGACGAACGACATCCGGCCGGCGGCGCCCGGACGTCGGCGGACCAGCAGGGAACGGCCGGAACCGGCGGCGGGCACGAGGGCAGGGGCGCAGGCCCGGAGGCTGAGCCGGCGCACGTCCCCCGCGTGGAGTCCGCCGAGGAGCGGGTCCACGAACCGCTCGACCACCTGCCGGCCGAACCGGCCTGCCACGAACTCACCCACGGAGACGTCCTCCCCTGCCTCCAGGGTGGGGACGCGCCCGGAGCGCACCAGCAGCGGCTCCAACCCGGCCCTGGCCATCCCCGGGACGGTCATCACCCGGCTGCGGACCACGGGCCGCAGCCGGGTCGGACCCGCGGGCCCGACACCGGCCGGCAACGGCCGCAGGCCGCGCGGCGTGACCAGCCAGCTCCGCCCGGTGCGCGCGGCGACCATGGACTCCGTGAGGTCGAGCTCGTCGAGCAGCTCGGCCGTCCCCGGGGCGGCCAGGTGCATCGCCTCGGCGCCCACGTCCACCGGGACGCCGGCCACCGGCACGGTCCGGATCTGGCCGCCCATCCGCTCCGAGGCCTCCAGGAGCAGGACGTCGGCGCCTTCCGCCCGCAGCTGTCGGGCGGCCAGCAGGCCGGTGAACCCACCGCCCACGACGGCGACCGTGCGGCGGGAAGGCGAGTCCGGTCCGCCGGAGGACGACGTAAGAGTCGGAAGGTCTGGCACCGGGCCTCCTGTGAGGGGAAAAACAGCGACGACCAAGTCTGACATGCCGTAGTAGTGACGTGGTCAGCAGGGAGCGGCCCGACGGCGCGCGGGCGTCGATCCTGTTTCCCGGGACCGGGCCTCGTCTGCCCCTCCGGGTCGCGCCGTGTGCGATGGTCTCCCCTGGGAACGACGACGACCGACGGCCCGGGAGGGTCGCGAGGAGGCAGGGATGACGACTCGGACCGTGCTGGTCACCGGTGGAGGCAGCGGCATCGGGGAGGCCATCGCCCGGCGCAGCGCCCAGGACGGGATGCGGGTGGTCGTGGCCGACCGGGACCCGAAGGCCGCCGAGCGGGTCGCCGAGGCGGTCGACGGGGAGACGTGGGTGGTCGACCTGTCCGACACCGCCGCGCTGGAGGACCTGCGGCTGGAGTGCGACGTCCTCGTCAACAACGCGGGGGTCCAGCGGGTCGCGCCCATCCACGAGTACGACCCGGCCGACTTCCGGCTCATCCACCGGCTGATGCTCGAGTCGCCGTTCCTGCTGGTCCGGGCCGCGCTGCCGCACATGTACGCGCGGGGGTGGGGCCGGATCGTCAACGTGTCCTCGGCCCACGGCCTGCGGGCCTCGGCGTTCAAGTCCGCCTACGTCTCCGCCAAGCACGGCCTGGAGGGCCTGTCCAAGGTCGCCGCCCTGGAGGGGGCTGCGCACGGGGTGACCTCCAACTGCATCAACCCGGGCTACGTGCGCACCCCGCTCGTGGAGAAGCAGATCGCCGACCAGGCGGTCACCCACGGGATCCCCGAGGCGGAGGTGGTGGAGAAGATCATGCTCACCCGCTCGGCGGTCAAGCGCCTCGTCGAGCCGGCCGAGGTCGCCGCCCTGGCGGCCTTCCTCATGAGCGACGACGCCGGGATGGTGACGGGCACCTCCTACACGATGGACGGCGGCTGGACCGCCCAGTAGCCGACGTGCGCGCTGATTGCCCGCCCCGCCGCCCCGCCCGGCCGGGCCGACGTCAGCGGCCCAGCCAGGACATCGTCGCTGCCACCATGGCCCGCACGCCGGTGTCCAGGGTCGGCTGCAGCACCGGAGCGAACTGCGGGGCGTGGTTGTCCGGGAAGTCGGCCGCCTGGGTGCCGGCGGCCTCGGCGTCGGCCCACCGCCGGGCGTCGAAGGCGCCGAAGCCCCAGTAGCAGTAGGGCACGCCCCACGCGTTCGGCAGCTCGGAGAAGTCCTCCGAGCCCATCTCCGGCTCGAACTCGCGGACCTGCTCCGCCCCGAGCTCGGCCGCCAGCGCCGACCGCACCCGGTCCGTGGTCGCGGTGTCGTTGTCGGTCACCGGCAGGTGGTCGAAGGTCTCCACGAGGGGTTCCGGCGCGCCCCAGGCCGCCGCCTCCGCCCGTGCCGTGCGGTGCAGGATGTCCAGGCACCGGCGGGCCACCTCGTCGTCGTAGGTGCGCACGGTCCCCTCCACGACGGCGGTCTCGGGGATGATGTTGGTCTTCGTGCCGGCCGCGATCCGGCCGACCGTGACGACGGCAGTGGCCCGGGGCGACACCTGGCGGGAGACGATCGTCTGCAGCCGGACCACGAGCGAGGCGGCCATGACCACCGGGTCGATCGCCGTGTGCGGCGCCGACCCGTGGCCTCCTCGGCCGCGCAGCGTGATCCGGAAGTCGTCGCAGCTGGCCATGATCGGGCCGGCGGCGACCTGCACCGACCCCGCCGGCCCGGGCAGGACGTGCTGGCCCAGGGCGACGTCGGGGCGGGGGAGCCGGTCGACGAGGCCGTCGGCGACCATGGCCTCGGCCCCGTTGAACTGCTCCTCGGCGGGCTGGAAGACGGCGACCAGGGTGCCCGACCACGTGTCCGGGGCCGCCAGCAGCAGACGCAGCGTCGCCAGGAGGGTGGCCACGTGGGTGTCGTGGCCGCATGCGTGCATGACGGGGACCGCCTCGCCCGCCGCGTTGGTCGCGGTCGCCGTCGAGGCGTAGGGCAGCCCGGTGTCCTCACGGACCGGGAGACCGTCCATGTCGGCGCGGACGAGGACCGTGGGTCCCTCCCCGTGGCGCACGACGACGGCCACGCCGGTGCCGCCGAGGCCGGTGAGGACCTCGGCCTCCTCGGCGCCGGGCATCGCCCGCACCTCCTCGACCACGCGGTCCGCGGTTGCGTGCTCCTGCAGCGACAGCTCGGGGTGCGCGTGGAGCCAGCGGTAGGTCTCCTCCAGCCAGGGCCGGATCCCGGGCAGCCCGGTCAGGACGGCGGTGACGGCGGACGTGGGGGCGGTGGTGGTCACGGGCTCTCCTCGGTGCGGTGCGGGTGCTGGCCCGACGCTAGCCCGTGGCAGGCTGTGCGGGTGACATCACGGGTGATCCACACCGGGCAGGCGCTGGTCGACGTCGTGCTCGAGGTCGGCGGTCTGCCGGTCCGCGGCGGCAACGTCAACGCGCACTCCTCGCAGCGCTACGCCGGAGGAGCGGTGAGCATCCTGCTGGCCGCCGCCCGTACCGGGGCCCGGGCCGTGCACGCGGGGGCCCACGGCAGCGGGCCCAACGGAGACCTCGTCCGGCAGGCCCTCACCGCGGAGGGCGTGCACCTGGCCGACCCGCCCGTGCCCGGGGAGGACACCGGGATCTGCGTGGTGCTGGTGGAGCCCACCGCCGAACGCACCTTCATCACCACCTACGGCGCGGAGCGCCGCATCAGCGTCGACTCCCTGGCCCGCAGCGGCCCGGCCCCCGGCGACGTCGTCTGCGTCACCGGCTACAGCCTCTACCCCCCGACGAGGGAGCCGCTCCTGGAGTGGCTCGAGGGGCTGCCCGAGGGGGTGCAGGTCGTCCTGGACCCCGGGGCCGCCCTGGCGGAGATGCCGGGGGAGGACCGGGCCCGGATGCTGGCGCTGACCCAGGTGTGGACCTCCAACGCGCTCGAGGCCAAGGAGCTCACCGGGGTGGGGGACGTCGCCGCCGCCGCGGGCGCCGTGGCCGGGCACCTGCCCGAGGGTGCCGTCGTCGTGGTCCGGGACGGCGCGGACGGGTGCGTGCTCCACGTCGAGGGCGCGACGACCACGGTGCCGGGGTTCCCCCAGGTCCCGGTCGACACCAACGGTGCCGGGGACGCCCACACGGGGGTGCTCTGCGCCGAACGGACCCTCGGCACCGACTGGGTCACGGCCGCCCGGCGGGCCAACGCCGCCGGCGCGATCAAGGTGACCCGCCGCGGACCCGCGACGGCCCCGACGCGGGCCGAGGTCGACGCCTTCCTGGCCTCCCCCGACCGGGACGAGGACCGCCCCGGCGGGTCACCGGGCCGCGGGACCGTCCCAGGGCACGCCGAACCGCCCGTCGTGCACGACCTCTGAGAGGGGCCTCCGCGGCCGCCGGGCGGAACCTCCCGGCGGCCGGGCCACCGCATACCCCAGCGCGACCACGCCGAGCAGACGGCGGTCGGGAGGGATCCCGAACGCCGCCCGCACCGCGTCCCAGCGGTCGCCGGGCACCCCGAGCAGGAGCGCTCCCAACCCCTCGTCGACGGCCGTCAGCAGCGCCAGCAGCGCGGCCATCCCGGTGTCCACGTCCCACCAGGGCACCGGCCACGTCGCAGCGTCCCGGTCCGTGCGTCCCTTGTCGGGCTCGGCGTACCGGTCCAGGTAGGCCTCGGGGGAGGACAGCAGGACCACGAGGCAGGGCGCGCTCGAGACGCCGCGCAACCACCGGTCGGGGACGAAGCCCGGGTCTGCCCGGCCCGGCACCGTGGCGGCCCACCACCGGTCGCGGTCGGCGGGGCGGGTCAGCACGAGCAGGTCGGTGCCCTGGCTGAAGCCCGCGCTGGGGCCGCGCCGGGCGCGGTCCAGCACCCGGGCGAGCACCTCCGGGGGCACCGGACGGTCGGGGTCGAACTCCCGGGTCATCCGCCGGCGTCGCAGGACCTCTCCCAGCTCCATGCCCCGTATGGTGGCACGGCCGCCCGGGCGAGGACCGACCCGAACCCGGCCGCCCCGTGACGGACCGGCCTGCCATGATGGACGCATGACCGAGCCGGCACCGCTGCCCCCGGGCTACCCGCAGGAGTGGGAGGCCGACGTCGTGCTGTCCGACGGGATGGTCGCGCACGTGCGACCGATCCGGCCCGACGACACCGAGGCCATCCACGAGTTCCACGCCGGCCAGTCCGACGAGTCCATCTACCTGCGGTTCTTCGCGCCCATCAAACGCCTCTCGGACAAGGACGTCCACCGGTTCACCCACGTCGACTACCACGACCGGGTCGCCCTGGTGATGACCGTTCGCGACAAGCTCGTGGGGATCGGCCGCTACGACCGGCTCGAGCCCGACGGCCCGGTGGCCGAGGTCGCCTTCAACGTCTCCGACCACCACCAGGGCCGCGGCATCGGGTCGGTGCTCCTGGAGCACCTGGCCGACATCGGCCGGGAGGACGACGTGCGCCGGTTCGTCGCCGACGTGCTCCCGCAGAACCGGAAGATGATCGGCGTCTTCCGCGACGCCGGCTACGAGGTGTCCCACGAGTTCGACGACGGCGTCATCGCGGTGGCCTTCGACATCGAGCCCACCGACGAGTCCCGGGCCGTACGGATGAGCCGCGAGCACCGCTCCGAGGCCCGGTCGATGCGGCAGGTGCTGCACCCCTCCTCCGTGGCGGTCATCGGCGCCAGCCGAAGGCCGGACACCGTGGGCCGGGTCTTCCTCGAGGACATCGTCGCCGGCGGCTACCGCGGGCGCCTCCACGCGGTCAACAACCGGGCCGAGCCGGGCACCCTCATCGAGGGCCTGGAGTCGGTGGCCTCGGTGCGCGACGTCGAGGGGGGCGTCGACCTGGCCGTCATCGCCGTGCCCGCACCGGACGTGCTCCAGATCGTCGACGAGTGCGCCGACGCGTCGGTCAAGACCCTCGTCGTGGCCTCGGAGGGGTTCGCCGAGTCCGGTCCGGAGGGGGAGGAGCGGCAGCGCGAGCTGCTCGAACGGGCCCGGCGCTACGGCATGCGCGTCCTGGGCCCCAACAGCTTCGGCCTCATCAACAACGACCCCGAGGTCTCCCTCAACGCCACCCTGGCCTCGGTGGAGCACGTCCCGCCGCACGGCAGCCTGGGGCTGTTCGCCCAGTCCGGCGCGCTCGGCGTGGCGGTGCTGGCCTCCGCCCAGCGCCGGGGCCTGGGGATCTCGACCTTCGCCTCGGCCGGCAACCGGGTGGACATCTCGGGCAACGACCTCATGCAGTACTGGCTCGACGACGACGCCACCTCCGCCGTGGGCCTCTACCTGGAGTCGATGGGCAACCCCCGCAAGTTCTCCCGGATCGCCCGCAAGCTGTCGAGCATCAAGCCGGTCGTCGTGGTCAAGTCCGGCGTCGGCGGCGGCAAGTACGCCACCCCGCGGGGGCACCGGGTGCGCTCGACCCAGGAGCGGCCCGAGGCCTTCGCCCAGATGCTCAAGCAGGCCGGGGTCATCCGCGTCGAGAACCTGCACCAGCTTTTCGACGTGGCCCAGCTGGTCATCAACCAGCCGCTGCCGGCGGGACGCCGGGTCGGGGTGGTGACCAACAGCGACGCGCTGGGTTCGCTGGCCGCCGACGCGGCGGTCTCGTGGGGCCTGGAGGTGACCCACGGCCCGGTCTCGGTGGCCGCGGAGGCGCGCACCGACTCCTTCCGGGAGGTGGTCGAGCAGGCGCTCGCCGACCCGGCCGTGGACGCCCTCATCGCCTGCTTCATCCCGCCGGTCGCCCAGATCGACCCGGAGGTCGTCGACGCGGTCGAGCAGGCGGTGGACCGGTCGGACAAGCCGTGCGTGGCCACCTTCCTGGGGATGCGCGGGGTCGGGGCCACCCGGCGGCTGCCGGTCTACCCCACCCCCGAGGACGGGGTGCGCGCGCTGGCGGCGGCGAGCCGGTATGCCGACTGGCGCCGCAGCGACCGCGGCGAGCGGGTGCGTCCCGAGGGGATCAACCGGCGCGCGGCCCACCACGTGCTGGAGACGGTCCTGGCGCAGGAGCCGGCCGGGCGGGAGCTGACGCCCGAGGAGGCCGACGCGCTGCTGTCGGCCTACGGCATCGACGTGTGGCCCACGGTCGCCGTCGGCTCCGACGAGGAGGCGGTCGACGCCTACAAGAAGATGCGCGGCACCGTCGTCATGAAGGCGACCTCCCCGCTCCTGCAGCACCAGCCGGGCCAGGGGTGGATCCGCACGGGGCTGCGTCACCCCAAGGCGGTGGGCGCGGCATACCGGGACCTGGACGCCCTGGTGCGCCCCCTGGGCGCCGAGGGCATCGCGCTGCAGCAGATGGCGCCCCCCGGGGTGGCCGTGGAGATCAACACCTCCGAGGACGCGCTCTTCGGCCCGGTCGTAGGCTTCGGCGTGGCCGGCCTGCCCGTGGACCTGCTCGGCGACGTGGCCCACCGCTTCCCGCCGATGACCGACGTGGACATCGAGGACATGGTCGGCTCCATCAAGGCGGCGCCCATGCTCGACGGGTACCGGGGCGCCATGCCGGTCGACCACGGTGCCCTGCACGACCTGATCGCCCGGGTGTCGGTGCTCACCGACGACCACCCCGAGCTGGCGCACGTGCGGCTCAACCCGGTGATGGCCCACCAGGACGGCATCGAGGTGCTGGGGGCCCGCGTGCACGTCGCGCCCGCGCCCACACGCACCGACGCCGAACGGCGCGCGATGTCGTCCTGACGGACGGCGCACCCGCCCCGGACCGCACGAGGAGAGGACGGACGTGGCCGCACGGTTCGAGGAGCTGGCGTGGGCGCAGACCCCGATCGACGAGCTCAGCCTCCGGCGACGGCGGGAGCCGGTGACCGGGACGGAGGTCCACGAGGTCAAGCTCGGCGAGGAGTACCTCATGTCGAGCCTGTTCACCGTGGCCGAGGAGGAGCTGGCCCGGCTGGCCCTCGCCCGCCTCGAGGGCGAGGGTCTGCGGGTCGTCGTGGGCGGGCTCGGCCTGGGCTACACCGCCCGGGCCGTGCTCGAGGACGACCGGGTGGCCGACCTCGTCGTCGTCGACGCCCTCGAGCCGGTCCTCGACTGGCACCGGCAGGGCCTGGTGCCCCTCGGGGCCGGGCTCACGGCCGACCCCCGGTGCCGGCTCGTCCACGGGGACTTCTTCGCGATGGCCGCCGGCGAGGGGTTCGACCCGTCCGGCGGGGGCAGCGGCTGGGACGCGGTCCTCGTCGACATCGACCACTCGCCCCGGCACGCGCTGGCCGAGGGCAGCAGCGGCTTCTACGGGCAGGCGGGGACGCGGGCGCTGGCGGGGCACCTGCGCCCCGGCGGCGTCTACGCCCTGTGGTCCGACGACCCGCCGGACGCGGACTACCTGGAGGTCCTGCGGGAGGTGTTCACCGACGTGGCCGCCGAGGTCGTGGAGTTCCCCAACCCGCTGCAGGGGCGGACGGCCGCCAACACGGTCTACCTGGCGACCCGGCAGGAGTGAGGAGCCCGGGGGCACCTCGTCCGCGGGGACGGACCGGCGCCGGTCCGTCCCGCACGTCGGCAGGTGGCACCATGGGTCCATGGTCCGTCGCCTGAGGTCCCCGCTCCCCGAACAGCTCGTCGCCGACATCGACCGTGCCGGCTACCTGCCGGCCGTCGTCCACGACGTCGTGCTCACGGCCGTCGGGCGGGACCAGGTGGTCAGCCACCTGGTCCACGCGGAGACGACCTTCGACGAGCAGGCGGTGCGCAACCACCTCACCGTCCTCGTGCTCACCGACCGGCGCCTGGTCATCGCGCACGCCGACGACCACGAGGGTCCCGACCGGCAGCGGATGGCGACCGCGACCAGCGAGACGGTGCCCCTGCGGGCGGTGCGCGGCGTGATGCTCACCCACGTCGTGGCCGACCCGGAGAACTACGACGGCTCCCTGGACGGGCGGGCGGTGACGCTCACCCTGGGCTGGGGCGCGGTCTCGCGGCTGGACCTGCTGCCCGCGCTGTGCGAGGACCCCCAGTGCGAGGGCGACCACGGCTACGAGGGCACGGTCTCCTCCGACGACATCTCGCTGCGGGTCTCGGCCGACGCCGACGGCGTCGCGCAGCTCGAGCACGCGCTGACCTTCGCCCAGGAGCTGTCGGCCCGACTCGGCCGGTGAGCACACCCGTCCCGGCGCCGGACGTGCGCCCGGAGGCCGTCGCCGCCGCGCGGGACCTCTACCGACCGCCCGCGCCCGGCGAGGGCCTGGCCTCGGTCCTGCCCGCCGCCCTGGGCGCGCTGGGGGTCGGGCTGCCCGACGGCATACCCGTCCCGACGTGGTCGCTGCCCCCCGCGCGCCACGTCGTCGTGGTCCTCGTCGACGGACTCGGCGCCCGGCAGCTGGAGCGTCGCGCCGGGCACGCCCCCTTCCTGCGGTCGATGACGGCGGCGGCGCCGGACGCCCGGTGCGGGTTCCCCTCGACCACGGCGACCAGCCTGACCAGCCTGGGCACGGGGCTGCCGCCCGGCGGGCACGGGATCGTCGGCTGGCAGACGGTGCTTCCGGACGGCCGGCTGTTCAACCACCTCGGCTGGCGCGACGGGCCGGAGCCGGAGGTCCACCAGCCCCACCCGACACTGCTGCAGCACGCGGAGGCCGCCGGGCTGTCGGTGACGACCGTCTCGCGGCCCCTGTTCGAGACCTCCGGGTTCACCCGGGTCGCCCTGCGTGGCGGCGGCTACGTCCCGACCGAGGACGCGGGGGAGCGGGCTGCGGGTGTCCTCGGCGCCCTGGCCGGTGCCGGCCCGGCAGGCCGCAGCCTCGTCTACGCCTACTGGGACGAGGTCGACAAGGCCGGGCACGTCCACGGGCCCGGGTCGGTCGAGTGGGGCGAGGCGCTCGAGGAGGTGGACGCATTCGTCCGCGAGGTCGCCGCCGGTGCCCCGGACGGCACCGTCGTGGTGCTGACCTCCGACCACGGCATGGTCGACGCACCGCACATCTCCCGCCGGGACCTGGCCTACGACGACGTGCTGGCCGCCGGGGTAAGGGTGCTGGCCGGCGAGCCGCGGGCGCCGCAGGCCTGGTGCGAGCCGGGACGGGTGCGTGAGGTCGTGACGACCTGGACGGACGAGCTGGGGGGCTCCGCCCTCGTCCTCACCCGTGAGGAGGCCGTCGAGGCGGGCTGGTTCGGCCCCGTGCGGGCCGGCTACGAGCAGCGGATCGGGGAGGTCGTGGCCGTGATGCTCGACGCCGCGACCGTCCTGGACTCCCGCCTGCTGCGGCCCCAGGTGCTCGCCCTGCGGGGGCACCACGGGTCGGTCACCGACGCCGAGACCGCCGTCCCCCTCCTGGTCCACCGGGTATGACGTCGCGCACCTGCGGGCCGGTGCCGCGCGGAGGATCGCACCCGGACGGGACCGCCGCGGCGCCCTCGTAGACTGCCCCGGTGGCCGAACTCGTCTTCTTCACCGGGACCATGGACTGCGGGAAGTCGACCCTCGCGCTGCAGATGGACCACACCCACGCCAGCCGCGGTCGCGCCGGGCTGCTGTTCACCCAGCACGACCGTTCCGGGGAGGCCGTCCTCTCCTCCCGCCTGGGGCTGACCAAGCCGGCGCTGGAGGTCGACGACGACCTCGACCTGTGGGAGTTCGTCGTGGACCAGGTCACCGCGGGCCGACGGGTGGACTACCTGGTGTGCGACGAGGCGCAGTTCTACACGCCCGTGCAGGTGGAGCAGCTGGCCCGGCTCGTGGACGAGATGGACGTCGACGTCTTCGCCTTCGGGATCACCTCCGACTTCCGCACCGAGCTCTTCCCCGGGTCGCGGCGCCTCATCGAACTGGCCGACCGCACCGAGCAGCTCCAGGTGCGCGCCCTGTGCTGGTGCGGCAAGCCGGCCACGGTCAACGCCCGGGTCGTCGACGGGGTCATGGTCGTCGAGGGGGAGCAGGTCGTCGTCGGCGACGTCACCGGGGAGACCGGCCCGGTGCCGACGGTGGAGTACGAGATGCTCTGCCGCCGGCACTACATGCGGCGGATGAACTCCTCGGCCGCCCGCGCCCAGTCCCTGTCCCCGGACGTCCTGCCCTTCGACCTGGACCTGTGCGCCCTCCCCGGCACGGCCGAGCCGTCCCCGGACGGCCGGGCAGGACCCCCGGCGGGCTGACCCGGGCGCGGTCGGCCGCTCAGCGCTTGCGATCGGCCGCGCCGAACATGATGTCGTCCCAGCTGGGGACGCTCGGTCGGCCCTTCGCCCTGCGTCGTGGCGTGGTGGCCGACCCGTCGTCGGCCGGGACCACCTCCGGACCGTCCACGACGTCGTCGCCCCCGTCCGTCGTGCCGGGGGCGTCCTGCGGAGGCTCCGGAGGGGCCTCGGCGTCGACGGCCTCCGGCTCGTCGTCGGGCACGGGCCCCGCCAGCACCTCGTCGTCGGCGAGCTCGTCGTCCTCGAGGTCGACCACGTCGTCGTCGACCGGGTCGCCCTCGTCGTCGGTGCCGAAGAACTCCTCGAAGCTGACCTCCTGCGGGTCACCCCGGCGGGCGTAGGCCAGGTCGGGGTTCTCCTCGTCGTGGAGGTCGTCCTCCTGCGGCTCGCCGACCGGGGTCGGCAGCTTGGGAAGACGCAGACGACGGCGTCCGCCGCGGCCCCCCTGCCGTCCTGCGCGTCCGGGAGTCTCCTCGGGCTCCTCGTCCGGCCCGCCAGGTTCCTCGTCCGGGCCACCGGGCTCGTGGCTCTCCTCCTCCGCAGGGTGGACGGGGGAGGGCGCCTCGGGCGCCGAGCCGCGGGGATGGGCCGCCGGCGGGTCGCCCATGGTGTCCGGGTCGAAGCGCAGGTCCTCCAGCGGAAGGACCTCGTCGGGCATCGCCTGCTGACCGGGCACGTGCGTGGCGTCCCCCTCGACCGTCTCGGGCCGACGGGTCCGGCGGCCGCGCCGCTGCCGCCGTTCCCGCATCGTGGCCATCAGGTCGGCCGTCTCGTCCTCCGCCGTGCTGGGCCCCAGCAACGGGTTGCCGGCCAGCCCCCCGGGAAGGGCCTGCTCGTCCTCGCTGAGCCACCGGGCCTCGTCGTCCAGCGCCTCGATCGACCGGTCCGACACGGAGTAGTGCCAGACCGCGCGCCGCTCGCGTCCCCCGGCCAGGAAGGTCACCTGGACCGTCCAGGGGCCGTGCGCCTCGGTCCGTGCGGCGTCCCACCCCACGTCCTGCGGCTGCACGCCGCGGGCCTGCAGGCGCTCGCGGACCCTCCGCTCGAGGGTGTGGGACCCGTCGGTGCGACCGGCGGCCCGCACGTGCGCGACCTTGGCCAGCCCCACGACGTGCTCGCGCTCGGCCAGCACCGGACCCTCGAACCGGCGCACCCGCGCCAGCTCCCACCCGGTGCCGGAGGCGACCTCCTCGGCCGTCTGTCCCGCCCGGATCATCGACTGGACCTCCCGCGGCGTCGCGGCCGCGGTCGTCCCGTGCTCGGGGGAGGGGTGGTGCGGACGGGCGCGGAGCGCCGCGCGGAGACGGTCGTCGACGGTCACGACGTAGTGCGTCTGGTCCTCGCCCACGAGAACGAGACGTCCCCCCTCGTCGAGGTCCTTGAACTGCAGCTGCTGCATGGTTCACCACTGTGCCATCCCGGGCGTCGGCCGGGGCGCAGGGCACGCCGCCGCACGCCGCCGCCGACCCGCCCGGCGGATACGCTGTGGGCGTCATGCTGACCGCCCCCGCCGATCTCCGGCTCGCCCTCGACCTCGTCGGGATCTTCGCGTTCGCCATCTCCGGCGGGCTCGTCGGCGTGCGTGCCCGCCTGGACCTGTTCGGGGTGGCCGTGCTGGCCTGGGCCACGGGTCTGGGCGGCGGCATCCTGCGGGACCTGCTGCTCGGCGACGTGCCCCCCGTCGGCATCAGCGAGCCCCGGTACATCATCACGGTGCTGCTGGCGGGATTGGCGGTCGTCGCGGTCTACCCGGTCGTCGTCGACCTGGGACGCAGACGCCCGCGGCTCCGGCTCGGCGTCATCGGCCAGGCCGTGAAGTACCTCGACGCCGTCGGGCTGGCGGTCTTCTCCGTCGCCGGTGCGCTGAAGGCCCTCATCCTGGGCGCGCCGCCCCTGGCCTGCATCGTCGTGGGCGTCCTCACCGCCGTCGGCGGGGGTGCGATCCGGGACGTGCTCGTCGGCCAGGTGCCCGAGGTCCTCCGGCGCGAGGTGTATGCCGTGCCCGCGCTGCTGGGCGCCTCCACCGTCGTCGTGGCCTCACGGCTCGAGGTGCTCAGCGTCGCGGTCGTGTGGGGGGCCGTGGCCCTCGTGCTGGGCCTGCGCATCACCGCGATCGTCCTCGACCTCCAGGTGCCCACCCGGCTGCACCTGCCCACCCTGCCCACGGTCCGCCGCGGACAGGACCGCCGACCGGCGCGACCGCATACCGTGCGCCGGCGCGAGGGTCCCGCCGGGCCCGCGACCACGGACCACCGTCCCCCCGACCTGCCCGCCCGCACCGACGGGCGACCCTCCGACCACCTCCCCCCACCTCCCGAGGAGAGCTCCCGATGAGCCAGCCCACCGCCGACCCGTCCGACCCCGGCCGCCCGATGCCCGACGGCCTGGCACCCGAGCCCGTGACCCCGGGAGGCGGCCCCGTCGAGCCCGCCGCCGGGACCGGGGGGACGCCCGCCACCGCCGCCGAGGACGAGGTCGTCGCCGAGCTCGAGGAGAGCCTCGCCGAGGCCGAGGAGCACGACCTGTTCCCCTACCAGGCGGTCGTGCTCACCTCGTTCGGCGGCCCGGAGGCCCCCGAGGAGGTCATGCCCTTCCTCCGACGGGTCACCGGCGGGCGCGGCATCCCGGACGAGCGCCTGGCCGAGGTCGCCGAGCACTACCACCACTTCGGCGGCAAGAGCCCCATCAACGACCAGAACCGGGCCCTCGTGGCCGCGCTCCAGGAGGAGCTGCAGCGGCGCGGGCTGACCCTGCCCGTGCTCTTCGGCAACCGCAACTCCGAGCCGTTCCTCACCGACACCGTCCGGGATGCCCACGAGGAGGGGATGACGCGGCTGCTGTCGATCACGACCAGCGCCTACTCCTGCTACTCCTCCTGCCGGCAGTACCGCGAGGACATCGCCGCCGCCGTCGACGCGCTGGCCACCGAGGGCCGGACCGTCGACGTCGACAAGATCCGGCAGTACTGGAACCACCCCGGCTTCTCCCGGGCCAACGCGCGCATCGTCACCGAGGGCGCCCGCCAGATGATGGAGCGCACCGGGGTCGCCCCGCACCTGGTCTTCGTCACCCACTCCCTGCCGCTGGCGATGGACGAGACGTCCGGACCCGGCGACGAGGAGGGCCACCTCTACTCCCGCCAGCATCTGGAGCTGTCCGCCGCGGTCGCCGAGGAGGTCTCGGCCACGCTCGGCACCGAGCTCGGGCACGACCTGACCTACTGCTCCCGGTCCGGCCCACCCTCCCAGCCGTGGCTGGAGCCAGACGTCAACGACCACCTGCGCGAGCTGGCCGGCCGGGGGGTGCGGCACGTCGTGCTCGCCCCGATCGGCTTCGTCTCCGACCACATGGAGGTCGTCTTCGACCTGGACACCGAGGCCGTCGAGACCGCCGAGGAGCTGGGCCTGGACCTGCTGCGGGTGCCGACGGTGGGCACGGACCCCGAGTTCGTCTCCGGCCTGGTCGACCTGGCACTGGAGCGGGCGGCCGAGGCGCGTGGGGGGCAGCCGGTCCGGCCGACCTGGCCGGGGGAGCGGCCGCGGCCCTCGACCTGCCTGCCGGGGTGCTGCCCCAACCTGCGGGTCGACCGGCGCGCCGCCTGCGGGATGGACTGACCGTGGCCGAGGACGCCGCCGACCGTCCGTCCGCCCCCGACCCCTCCGTCGTCCCCGAGCAGGAGCGGGCGGCGCTCGAGGAGCTCGCCGTCCGGATCGCGGTCGAGGCGGGACGGCTGGTGCGCGACGAGCGTCCCCGCGCGGTCGACGTCCACCGGACCAAGTCGACCGACCTCGACGTGGTCACCCTCATGGACACCCGCAGCGAGGCGCTGGTGCGCCGTCGTCTCGCCGAGGCCCGGCCCGACGACGGCGTGCTGGGGGAGGAGGAGGGGGTCACCGGCGGCACCTCGGGGCTCACCTGGGTGGTCGACCCGATCGACGGGACGGTGAACTACCTCTACGACCTGCCGGCGTACGCCGTCTCCATCGCCGTGGTCGTGGGCGACCCCACCCGGCCGGGGGCCTGGAGCCCGGTGGCCGGTGCGGTGGTCGCACCCCGCACCGGCGAGGTCTTCTCGGCCCGGGCCGGTGGCGGCGCCCGCCTGCGCCGGTCCGACCCGGCCGGCGACCACGCCGACGAGGCCCCGGCCCGGTTGCGCGTCAGCGACGTGCGGGACCTGGCAGGGGTGCTGCTGGCGACCGGTTTCGCCTACGACCGGCAGGTGCGCGAGGACCAGGCGCGGGTCGTGGCCGACCTGCTGCCCCGGGTCAGGGACGTGCGCCGGCTGGGTGCCGCGGCGCTGGACCTGTGCCACGTCGCGGCCGGCCGGGTCGACGCCTACTACGAGGTCGGGACGCACGCGTGGGACGTCGCCGCCGGCGCCCTCGTCGTCGCCGAGGCCGGGGGCGTGGTCACCGGGCTCGGGGCCGACGACCCGCCCTCGGAGACCATGGTCGTGGCCGGGGGACCGGCCGCGCACGCCACCGTCCGGGCCGAGGTCGAGCGCCTGCTCCGGCGCGGCTGAGCGGCCGACGCGGGGGCTGTTGGCGCGGAGGCCCTCGATAGGGCACAATCCGCCCGACACGCACGTGACGGTCGAGCGCCGTCGTCGGGCACAAATCCGGCGGCCCGTGCGTTCTGCACCGCTGACGACGCATTCCGCCGGAGCCGAGGAGGACGAGGATGGCGACCGACTACGACGCCCCCCGCAAGAACGACGACGAGCTGAGCGAGGACTCGCTCGAGGAGCTCAAGGCTCGCCGCAACGACAAGTCCTCGGGCAGCGTCGACGTCGACGAGACCGAGCAGGCCGAGGGCTTCGAGCTGCCGGGGGCCGACCTGTCCAACGAGGAGCTGTCGGTGCACGTGCTGCCCCGTCAGCAGGACGAGTTCACCTGCTCGAAGTGCTTCCTGGTGCACCACCGCAGCCAGCTGGCCAAGGAGGTCGGCGGGCTGCCGGTCTGCACCGAGTGCGCGGCCTGAGCCCGACGGGTCCGCCCAGGACCCCGACCGGCGCCCGCGCGCACCCCGAGGGTCCCGACGCCTCGGCCACCACGGTGGCCGGGGCGTACCCTCGAGAGCGATGAGCACACTCCCTGCGCCCCCCGTCGTCCCCGTGCTCCTGCGCCGGTTGGACACGGAGCTGCCCGTGCCCTCCGCCGCCCGTGCGGACGACGCCGGGGTCGACCTGCACGCCCGGGAAGGGCTGACCCTGGCCCCGGGCGAGCGGGCCCTGGTGCCGACCGGCGTGGCGCTGGCCCTGCCACCGGGGCACGCGGGCTTCGTCCACCCCCGGTCGGGGCTGGCGGCCCGGCACGGGATCACCGTGGTCAACGCGCCCGGCACCGTGGACGCCGGCTACCGGGGCGAGATCCTCGTCAACCTCCTCAACACCGACCCGCAGGTCCCGTTCACCGTGCGCCGCGGCGACCGCATCGCCCAGCTGGTCGTGCAGGAGGTCGTGCGCCCCGTCTTCGAGGTCGTCGACGAGCTGCCAGCCTCCGAGCGCGGCGAGGGCGGCCACGGGTCCACCGGCACCTGGGGTGCCCGCGCGACCACGACCTCCCCCGTCCCCGACCCCGACCCGAAGGACTGACCCGCCCGTGGCACTGTTTGGCAAGAAGCGCGAACGCCTCTCCGACGAGGACCTCCTCGCCGAGGACGAGGTCGTGGAGACCTCGGTGCGCCCCGAGCCGGCCGACGGCGAGCCGGGGGTCGACCGGGAGTGGGACCGGGCCGGCGACGGCCCCTACGACATCACCGAGTGGTCCGCGCTGGACGGCCGCCTCGACCTGGGCGCGCTGCGCCTGCCGGCCCAGGCGGGTATGCAGATGCGCCTGGACCTGGAGCAGGGCTCCGGGCGGGTGGTCGGGGCCACCCTGACCTTCGGTGCCTCCCAGGTCCAGCTGCAGGTGTTCGCCGCCCCCCGGACCACCGGCCTGTGGGACGAGCTGCGCCCGGACATCGCCCGCGGGATCGTGGAGGCCGGTGGGGCCGCGGAGGCCGTCGACGGCGTCATGGGCAAGGAGCTGCGCGCCCGGATGCCCGGTCGGGCCCCCGACGGCCGGGTGGCCTTCCAGCCGGCCCGCTTCCTCGGGGTGGACGGACCCCGATGGTTCCTGCGGGTGGTCGTCAACGGGCCGGCCGCGGCCGACGACGCGCAGCTGCGTCCGATCCTGGCGTTCGTCCGCAGGGTGGTCGTCCGGCGGGGCGAGGAGCCCCGTCCGCCGCGCGAGGTGCTCGAGCTGACCGCGCCGGCCGGCCTGCTGGAGGCCGCGGCCAAGCAGGCGCAGGCGCGCAAGGAGGCGGCCCAGAAGGCCGGCGCGGCCAAGGCCGCCACCCAGACCCAGCTCCTGCGCACCGCCGACGCGACCCGCCTCACGGGCATCAGCACCCGGCCCGGCGGCCAGCCCGGGTCCGGCGGCCCGGCGGCACCCCCGGCGGCCCCGTCCTCCAGCCAGGCACCCGCCCCGGCGCCCGAGGGCGGGCGTCACCGCGCCCCCTCCGGCGACCCGCAGCGCGCCGACACCCCCCGGGCCCCGATCAACCCCGACTTCCGGTGACCGCACCCGACGTCGAGGCCACCGTCGAGCAGGTCATCCGGCAGCGGATCGGCGACGCGCTGGGCGGTTGGTACGGCTCCCTGGAGACGGCGCTGCCGACGGTCGCGTTCGTCGTCACCTGGCTCGTCGTCGACGAGGTGCGCACGGCCGTGTGGGCCGCGGCCGCGGTCCTGCTGCTGCTGGGCGGCATCCGTCTCATGGTCGGGGGGTCGTGGCGCTTCCTGGCCTCTGCCGTCCTGGCCACCGCGCTGGCCGCCTTCTTCGCGCTGCGTTCCGGCCAGGCCGAGGACGCCTTCCTGCCGGGGATCCTGCTCAGCGGGCTCTACCTCGTCGGGGCGCTCGTGTCCATCCTGACCCGGTGGCCGCTCGTCGGGTTCGTCGTCGGGATCGGCGATCCCGAGTACGCCCAGGACCCGACCGCGTGGCGCCGCGACCGGGGGCTGGTGCGGGTGGCCTCCCGGCTGACCTGGGTGCTCGTGGCGCTCTTCGCGCTGCGGGTCGCCGTCATGCTGCCGCTGTACCTGGCCGGGGAGGTGGCCCTGCTGGGGGTCGCCAAGATCGGCCTGGGCTGGCCGGCCTACCTCCTGGCCGTCGTCGTCATGGGCTGGCTGCTGGCGACCGGACGGACCCCGCAGACCGACGACGGGACGGGTGCCCGCACCACGCCGGGGGCGCTGCCGTGACCGCGGACCGCCCTCCGGGGCTGGCTGTCGGCGACGAGGTGGTCGTCGACGTCGGTGCGGTCGCGCACGGCGGGCACTGCGTGGCCCGGCACGAGGGCCAGGTCCTCTTCGTGCGGCACACCCTGCCGGGGGAGCGGGTCCGCGCCCGGGTGACCGGTCTGGGACCCCGGGGCAGGTTTGCCCACGCCGACGCCGTGGAGGTGCTCGAGGCCTCCCCCCACCGGGTCGCCCCGCCGTGCCCCTACGCCGGGCCGGGCCGGTGCGGCGGGTGCGACCTGCAGCACGTCGACGTCGCCGAGCAGCGTCGGCTCAAGGCCGCCGTCGTCCGTGAGCAGCTGGCCCGGCTCGGCGGCGTCGCGGACGTCGACGTCGTCTGCGAGCCGGTGCCCGGGGACGAGGAGGGCCTGCGGTGGCGCACCCGCGTCGAGTTCGCCGTCGGCCCCGACGGGGTGGGGCTGCGACGGCACCGCTCCCACGAGGTCCTGCCGCTGAGGGACTGCCTCATCGCGGCCCCCGGCGTCGTCGGCACAGGCGTGCTGGACCGGGCCGCGCCCCGCGGCGTCGCCGCGCTGGACGTGGTCGCCCCCTCGGTGGGGGACCCGGTCGTCGTCCCTCTCGTCGCCGGGGACGAGGGGGCACGCGGACGGGGTGGTGGCCGCCGTCGCGGCGGCGGCGGGCGACGGGCGCCGCATACCCCTCTCCGTCCCCGGGGGCCGGCGCCCACGGTGCAGGAGCAGGTGGGTCCGGACCGGTATGCGGTCTCGGCCCGGGGGTTCTGGCAGGTGCACCCGGGTGCCGCCGCCACCTTCGTCGAGCAGGTGCTGGACTGGCTGGACCCGCAGGAGGGGGAGAGCGTCCTCGACCTCTACGCCGGCGTCGGCCTCTTCGCCCGGCCGCTGGCCGACCGGGTCGGGTCGCACGGGTGGGTGCTGGCCGTCGAGGCCGACCGGGGCGCGGCGGAGTCGGCGACCGGAAACCTCGGCGAACGCCCCTGGGCGAGCGTGCTCGCCTCACCCACCGAGCGCGCCGTCGCGGACCTCGTCGCCGCGGGGGAGCGGGCCGACCTGGTCGTGCTCGACCCGCCGCGGTCGGGCGCCGGGGCGAAGGTCGTCCGCGGGATCGCCGCGCTGCGACCCCGTGCGGTGGTCTACGTCGCGTGCGACCCCGCCGCGCTGGCCCGCGACGTGCGGACCGCGGCGGAGGAGGGGCTGGAGCTGGTCGAGGTGCGTGCCCTCGACGCCTTCCCGATGACCCACCACGTGGAGACGCTGGCCCTGCTGCGCCCACGGCCCACCTGACGGGCCCGGAGGGCATACGGCAGGATGGGGGGCGGACGGTGGGCGTGTCGAGGTTTGCCCGCGCCACGGCCCGTGAGATATCTTGACGTCAAGATAAATAGCCGCCGAGCGAAGGAGCGAGACGTTGAGCACGAACCCGAACAGCTTCGGTGCCAAGGGCACCCTCGAGGTCGGTGACCAGAGCTACGAGATCTTCCGCATCGGCGGGCTCGAGGGTGCCGAGACGTTGCCCTACTCGTTGAAGGTGCTGCTGGAGAACCTGCTGCGCACCGAGGACGGCAAGAACATCACCGCCGAGCACGTCAACGCCCTCGCCGGCTGGGACCAGGACGCCGAGCCGGACACCGAGATCCAGTTCACCCCGGCGCGCGTCATCATGCAGGACTTCACCGGCGTGCCCTGCATCGTCGACCTGGCCACCATGCGGGAGGCGATGGGGGACCTGGGCGGCGACCCGACGAAGATCAACCCGCTGGCGCCGGCCGAGCTGGTCATCGACCACTCGGTCATCATCGACGTCTTCGGGCGCCAGGACGCCTTCGAGCGCAACGTCGAGATCGAGTACGAGCGCAACGGGGAGCGCTACCAGTTCCTGCGCTGGGGCCAGACCGCGTTCGAGGACTTCAAGGTCGTCCCCCCGGGCACCGGCATCGTGCACCAGGTCAACATCGAGCACCTGGCCCGCACCGTCATGACGCGCGAGGTCGAGGGCCAGCTGCAGGCCTACCCCGACACCTGCGTGGGCACGGACTCCCACACCACGATGGTCAACGGGCTGGGCGTGCTGGGCTGGGGCGTCGGCGGCATCGAGGCCGAGGCGGCGATGCTCGGCCAGCCGGTCTCGATGCTCATCCCGCGCGTGGTGGGCTTCAAGCTGTCCGGCTCCATCCCCGCCGGCGCGACCGCGACCGACGTGGTGCTGACGATCACCGAGATGCTGCGCGACCACGGCGTGGTCGGCAAGTTCGTCGAGTTCTACGGCGACGGCGTCGCGGCGGTGCCGCTGGCCAACCGCGCCACCATCGGCAACATGAGCCCCGAGTTCGGCTCCACCTGCGCGATCTTCCCGATCGACGAGGTCACCCTGGAGTACCTGCGCCTGACCGGCCGCTCGGACGAGCAGGTCGCCCTCGTGGAGGCCTACGCCAAGGAGCAGGGGATGTGGCACGACCCCGAGGGCAACGCCGAGGCGCGCTACAGCGAGTACCTCGAGCTCGACCTGTCCACGGTGGTGCCCTCCATCGCCGGGCCCAAGCGCCCGCAGGACCGGATCGCGCTGTCGGAGTCCAAGCAGCAGTTCGCCGCCGACCTGGAGAACTACACCGAGGGCGGGGTGACCGTCGAGAGCGACGTCGACCGCGAGCTCGAGGGCACCTTCCCCGCCTCGGACGCCCCCTCGCACGACGCGCGCGACGACGACCACGGCAACGGACACCCGCACCACGCCGAGCACGTGGGGCCCGAGATCGAGCGCGTCAGCCACCCGGTGGAGATCACCATCGACGACGAGCAGGCCACGATCGACCACGGCCACGTGGCGATCGCCTCGATCACCTCCTGCACCAACACGTCCAACCCCTCGGTGATGATGGCCTCGGCCATGCTGGCCAAGAACGCCGTCGAGAAGGGCCTCACGGTCCCGCCGTGGGTCAAGACCTCGATGGCCCCGGGGTCCAAGGTCGTCACCGGCTACTTCGACAAGGCCGGCATGTGGCCCTACCTGGAGGCGCTCGGCTTCCACCTGGTCGGCTACGGCTGCACCACCTGTATCGGCAACTCCGGCCCGATCATCGAGGAGGTGTCCGAGGCGGTCAACGAGAACGACCTGGCGGTCGTCTCGGTGCTGTCCGGCAACCGCAACTTCGAGGGCCGGATCAACCCGGACGTGAAGATGAACTACCTGGCCTCCCCGCCGCTGGTCATCGCCTACGCCTTGGCCGGGACGATGGACTTCGACTTCGACAACGAGCCCCTCGGCCAGGACCAGGAGGGCAACGACGTCTACCTCAAGGACATCTGGCCGGCCCCGGAGGACGTCGAGCGCACCATCGCCTCCTCGATCAGCCGGGACATGTTCACCGAGGACTACGCCGACGTCTTCGCCGGCGACGAGCGCTGGCGGTCGCTGTCCACGCCCGAGGGCGACACGTTCGCCTGGGACGACGGGTCGACCTACGTGCGCAAGCCCCCGTACTTCGAGGGCATGCAGGCCGAGCCGGCGCCCGTGGAGGACATCTCCGGGGCCCGGGTGCTGGCCAAGCTGGGCGATTCGGTCACCACCGACCACATCAGCCCGGCCGGCGCGATCAAGGCCGACAGCCCCGCGGGCAAGTACCTCGCCGAGCACGGCATCGAGCGCAAGGACTTCAACTCCTACGGCTCGCGCCGCGGCAACCACGAGGTGATGATCCGGGGCACCTTCGCCAACATCCGGCTGAAGAACCAGCTGCTGGACGGGGTCGAGGGTGGGTTCACCCGGGACTTCACCGCCGGTGGCGAGCAGACGACGATCTACGACGCCGCACAGAACTACGCCGCCGCCGGGACGCCGCTGGTCATCCTGGCCGGCAAGGAGTACGGCTCCGGCTCCAGCCGCGACTGGGCCGCCAAGGGCACGCGCCTGCTGGGCGTCAAGGCCGTGATCGCCGAGTCCTACGAGCGCATCCACCGGTCCAACCTCATCGGCATGGGCGTGCTCCCGCTGCAGTTCCCGGCCGGTCAGAACGCCGACTCGCTCGGCCTGGACGGCACGGAGACCTTCTCGATCAGCGGGGTCACAGCCCTCAACGAGGGGTCGGTGCCGCGGACGGTCACCGTCACCGCCGAGAAGGAGAGCGGCGAGACGGTCGAGTTCGAGGCCGTCCTGCGCATCGACACCCCCGGCGAGGCGGACTACTACCGCAACGACGGGATCCTGCAGTACGTGCTGCGCTCCCTCGTGGGCAGCGCCGCCTGACGTCACGGAGCGGCCCCGAGCGGGTCGCCCGCCACGCCCGACGCCCCCGTCGACCACCCGGTCGGCGGGGGCGTCGGCGTGCCCGGCCTCCGCGCACCGACCGAGGGCCTCCCGGCTGGACGTCCGAGGGAGAGGTGCCCTAGACTATGTGACACGTCACGCATTGAGGAGCCGTCATGACCGACCCGACCACCACGCCCGCCACCGTCCGGCAGGACCGGCTGGCCGCCGACACCGCGATGGGCCCGGTGACCCTCGAGGTCGCCGACCTGGCGGGGATGACCGCCTTCTACCGCGACGCCGTCACCCTGCAGGTCCTCGCCGAGGACGGCGACGTCGTCACCATGGGCCGGGGGAGCACCCCGGTCGTCGTCCTGCGCCACCGCCCCCAGCTGCGCCACGCCGCCCCCGGGTCGGCGGGGCTGTTCCACACGGCCATCCTCTTCCCGACGCAGGCGGCCCTGGCGGCCGCCGTCGCCTCGATGGCCCAGGCGCGGGCGCCCTACACCGGCAGCGCCGACCACCTGGTCAGCAAGGCGTTCTACTTCGACGACCCCGAGGGCAACGGCATCGAGCTCTACTGGGACCGCGACCGGACGCAGTGGAGCTGGGTGCACGGCCGCGTCGAGATGGACAACCGCTTCCTGGACGCCGACGCCTTCCTGCGGGAGCACCTGACCCCCGAGGGGCTGGAGCGGCCGGACGCCGGGGCCGCCGTCGTCGGCCACGTCCACCTCTCCGTGGGCGACGTGGGCACGGCCCGCGACTTCTACGTCGACACCCTCGGCTTCGACACCACCCTGGAGTGGGGCGGCGCCGCCCTGTTCGTCAGCGCCGGCGGCTACCACCACCACATGGCGATGAACGTCTGGAACAGCCGGGGGGCCGGCCGCCGCTTCCCGACGCTGGGCCTGGGCCAGGTGGACATCGAGCTGCCGACCTCCGACGACGTCGGCGCGCTGACCGAGCGGATGCGCCACCACGGGGTGCAGAGCGCCGACGACGGGCGCACGGTGACCTTCGAGGACCCCTGGGCCAACCGGCTCCACGTCCGGGTCGCCGGGGCCTGAGCGGCAGCCGATGCCCGACTACGGCCACGAGGTCCGGCTGGGGATCTTCCCGACCCCGGCGGCGGCCGAGCCGCACCGCGCCGTGGAGCTGGGGGTGCTCGCCGACACGGCGGGGATCGACCTCGTCACGGTCCAGGACCATCCGTACCAGGCGGCCCACCTGGACAGCTGGACGCTGCTGTCCTGGATCGCGGCCCGGACGACGCACGTCCGGCTCGGCCTCAACGTCGCCAACCTGCCGCTGCGACCGCCCGTCGTGCTGGCCCGCTCGGTGGCCACCCTGGACCTGCTCTCCGGCGGCCGGACCGACCTCGGCCTGGGTGCCGGCGCGTTCTGGGACGCGATCGTGGCCGCCGGCGGCCCCCGCCGGAGCCCGGGGGAGGCCGTCGACGCCCTCGTCGAGGCGGTCGACGTGGTCCGCCAGGTCTGGGGCGGGCAGGGGTCGGTGCGCGTGGACGGCGAGCACTACCGGGTCAGGGGGCTGCACGCCGGCCCGGCGCCGGCCGGGGACCCGGCCGTGTGGATCGGTGCCTACGGCCCGCGGATGCTGCGGGTGACCGGTCGGCTCGCCGACGGGTGGCTGCCGAGCCTGGGCTACCTGCCGCCGGAGCGGCTCGGCGAGGCGAACGGCCGGATCGACGAGGCGGCGGTCCGGGCCGGGCGGGCGCCGCAGGACGTCGTCCGGCTCTACAACGTCCACGGCCGGTTCGGCCGTGGCGGCGGGCTGCTGCAGGGCGGTCCGGCGGAGTGGGCCGAGCAGCTGGCCGGTCTCGTGCTCGAGCACGGCATGTCCACCTTCGTGCTGGCCACCGACGACCCCGGGGCCGTCCAGGCGTTCGGCCAGGAGGTCGGTCCGGCGCTGCGCGAGCTGGTGGAGGCCGAGCGGTCCGCGACCGCCGCGGGCGGCGCCGGCGACCCGGCCCCGGGGGTCACCACCGTCCCGGCAGGGTCTGGCGACCCGGCCGTCGACGGCACGGTCCTGCCGGGCATCACGCCCACCCCCGACGACGGCACCCGGCTCACCGGCGAGCTGGCGTGGGACGAGGACTCCCGTCCCAGCGCGCCCGCGCCCGAGGGGGAGCCGGCGGCATACCCCGCAGAGCGGCTGGCCCTGCCCCAGCACCTCATCGACATCCACGACCACCTGCGCGGCGAGCTGGCCTCCGTCCGGGACGTCGTCGACCAGGTCCGCCGCGGCCACCTGCAGGTGGGCCAGGCGCGGTCGGTCGTCAACACGATGGCCATGCGGCAGAACAACTGGACGCTGGGGGCATTCTGCGAGTCCTACTGCCGGATCGTCACCGGGCACCACACCCTGGAAGACCGGTCGGTCTTCCCGTACCTGCGCCGCCGGGAGCCCGGCCTGGCCCCGGTGCTGGACCGGCTGGAGGAGGAGCACGAGGTGATCGCCGACGTGCTCGACCGGCTCGACCGGGCGCTGGTCGCCCTCGTCGACGAGGAGGGCTACGGGCAGGGTGCGCTGGACGCGCTCGAGGAGCTGGGCCGCAGCGTCGACCTGCTCACCGACACCCTGCTGTCCCACCTGTCCTACGAGGAGCGGGAGCTGGTCGGGCCGCTGGCCCGGCACGGCTTCGGCTGAAGCTCCGCGAGGGGCCCGTCGTCGGAGGCCACGGACGTCGGCATCGAGTCGTACACTTGTTCGTATGTCGAGCGGACCTCCTGGCTGGCCCGACCGGGTGCCCCCGGCCGGGGTGCCCGGCTGGGAGGAGGCGGCGGTCTCCTGGTTGCTCGACCAGTGCCCGGCCGACTACCGCGCCTACCAGGCGTGGCGGCGCCACCCGACGGCGCTGGCGTGGGTGGCCACCCGGCACCTGGAGGCCCAGCTGGCGGCGATGCGTGGCGCCTGGCGGGACGTGCGGCCCGAGCTGGGTCCGGTGCTGCCCCCCGGGACCCTGGGGGACGTCCTCGAGTCGCTGACCAGGGAGGGCCTGCGGCTGCGGGCGGCCCACCGGGCCGCCGGGCTGCTGCTGGAGGCGCTGCGGCTGCGGGCGCCGATGCGCTAGGACGCCGACCGCCCGGACGTGCCACGATGGGGCATGGCCAAGGACCGCACCCCCCGTCTGGACCGCAAGATTTACGAGGCCGAGCTGCTCCGGCTGCAGGGGGAGCTGGTGCAGATGCAGGAGTGGGTCCGCGAGACCGGCCAGCGGGTGGTCGTGGTCTTCGAGGGGCGCGACGCCGCCGGCAAGGGCGGGGCGATCAAGCGGGTCACCGAGTACCTCTCGCCCCGGCAGGCGCAGATCGTCGCGCTGCCCACGCCGACCGAGCGGCAGAAGACGCAGTGGTACTTCCAGCGCTACGTCGAGCACCTCCCGGCCGCCGGGGAAATCCGGCTGTTCGACCGGTCCTGGTACAACCGCGCCGGGGTGGAGCGCGTGATGGGCTACTGCACCCCCGAGGAGCACCGCCGCTTCCTGCAGCAGTGCCCGATCTTCGAGCGGATGCTCATCGACGACGGCGTCCTGCTGCGCAAGTACTGGTTCTCGGTCAGCGACGCCGAGCAGGAACGACGCTTCCGCTCCCGGCTGGAGGACCCGATGAGGCGCTGGAAGCTCTCGGGGACCGACCTGGAAAGCCTGACCCGCTGGGAGGACTACAGCCGGGCCAAGGACGAGATGTTCGTGCACACCGACATCCCCGAGGCCCGGTGGAACGTCGTCGAGAGCGACGACAAGCGGTCGGCGCGGATCAACATGATCGCCCACCTGCTGTCCTCGCTGCCGTGGCACCAGGTCGACCTGCCCGAGCTGCAGATGCCGGACCGGCCGGCGTCCACGGGCTACCAGCGCACCGACCGGTCGCTGCAGCTGCAGGTCCCCGACCACGCCGCGGAGGTCGCGCACGCCCAGGGTCAGAAGCTCGTGCGGCGCTCCCGGGAGGACATGGACTAGGGGCGTCAGGCGGCGGGGCGGGTCCTGGCCCCGGCGTGCGGGACCAGCCGCTCGCGGACCAGGGCGGCCGCGAGCAGCAGAACCGCCCCGGCGACCAGCGCCAGCACCGCGAGCAGCCCGCCCGGGGTGCCGACCCACCTGGGCAGCGCGTGCACCAGCTCACCGGCGTGGCCGCCGCGGGCGAGCCCGACCACCATGCCCAGCACCGGCACCAGGCCCAGCGTCGCCAGGAGCAGGCCTGCCGGCAGGGCCCGGTGGACGCCGAGCACCCCGAGGGGCACCAGCACCGCCACGGTCGCCATGGCCACCACCGGCCCGAAGCTCTCGAGGACCAGGTCGAGGAAGGGCTCGACCAGACCGAACGTCAGCACGAGCAGGACGGCCAGGGCCAGCCACAGGACCATCTCGTCGGGCCGGTGCCAGGCCAGCACGCTCAGACCGACGAGCGGGACGACCCAGGCCAGGGTGAGCAGGGCCGCGGTCACCGGCGGGAGGTCGGTGAACGCCGACCCGGCGCCGAAGAGCCCCGCACCCACCGCCGCGAGCGCGAGCAGCGCCAGCACCGCATACCGGAGGATCCTTGCCGTGGTGCCCATGGCACCCGTCCCTTCTCCCGGACGGGGCGGTCCGCGGTGGACGGCACGTCCGCCGCGGCGGTTGCCCTCACCCCCAGGATATGCCCGCAGCCGCGGCGGAGTGCTGTCTGCTGCGTCACGTCCAGCGCGCTCGCAGGCGCGGGACCGTACACTGGGTCGGCCTCTCGCCGACGTCGTCGACCCCGACAGGAGCACGCCACGTGGCACTCATGCGGACCATCACCGGCCCGACCGCGCTCAAACGCCTCTCCGCCCGGCAGGTCGAGACGCTGGCCGCGGAGATCCGGGACTACCTCATCAGCTCGGTCTCGCGCACCGGCGGCCACCTCGGGCCCAACCTGGGGGTCGTCGAGCTGACCATCGCCCTGCACCGGGTCTTCGACTCGCCGCGGGACACCATCCTGTTCGACACCGGACACATCTCCTACGTGCACAAGCTGCTGACCGGCCGGCACGACTTCTCCACGCTCCGCAAGCAGGGCGGCCTGTCGGGCTACCCCAGCCGGGCCGAGTCGGACCACGACGTCGTCGAGAACTCGCACGCCTCCACCTCGCTGTCCTGGGCGATCGGCATCGCGGCAGGGCGCAAGCTGCGGGGCGAGACCGACCGGCACACGGTCGCCGTGATCGGGGACGGCGCCCTCACCGGGGGGATGGTCTGGGAGGCGCTGAACAACATCGCCGAGCACCGCGACCTGCCGCTCATCATCGTCATCAACGACAACGAGCGCTCCTACGCCCCGACGCGCGGCGGGATGGCCGACTACCTGGCCTCCCTGCGCGCCACCCAGGAGTACGAGCACGTGCTCTCCTGGGGCAAGCGCCAGCTCAACCGGACCCCGCTGGTGGGCCGCCAGGTCTACGAGACCCTGCACGGGATGAAGAAGGGGCTCAAGGACATCGTCAGCCCCCAGGGCATGTTCGAGGACCTGGGCCTGAAGTACCTGGGCCCGGTGGACGGCCACGACGTCGAGGCGATGGAGACCGCCCTGCGCCGGGCGCACGACTACGGCGGCGTCGTGCTCGTCCACGCCATCACCGAGAAGGGCCACGGCTACGACCCCGCGACGGCGGACGAGGCCGACCGCTTCCACGCCGTCGGCGTGATCAACCCCGAGACCGGTCTGCCGCTGGAGCTGTCCGGGCGCAGCTGGACCGACGAGTTCAGCGACGAGATGGTCCGCCTGGGCAAGGAACGGGACGACGTCGTCGCGCTCACCGCCTCCATGCTCATCCCGGTGGGCCTGCAGCCGTTCGCCGAGCGCTACCCCGAGCGGGTCTTCGACGTCGGCATCGCCGAGCAGCACGCGGTGACGATGGCGGCCGGGCTGTCCTTCGCCGGGCTGCACCCGGTCGTCAGCGTCTACGCCACCTTCCTCAACCGCGCCTTCGACCAGCTCCTCATGGACTGCGCCCTGCACCGCCAGGGGGTCACCTTCGTCCTCGACCGGGCCGGGATCACCGGCACCGACGGGGCCAGCCACAACGGGATGTGGGACCTGACCCTGCTGAGCATGGTGCCCGGGGTGCGCGTGGCCGCGCCCCGCGACGGGCAGCAGGTGGCCCGGATGCTGCGCGAGGCGGTCGAGGTCGACGACGCCCCGACGGTGGTGCGCTTCCCCAAGGGCTCGGTCGGCGAGCCGGTCGAGGCGGTGCGCCGGTCCGGCACGGTCGACGTGCTCCGGGACCCGGTGCAGCTCGAGGGTGCCGCCGGGGAGGACCGGCAGGCTGTGGACCTGCTGCTCGTCGGGGTGGGCGCCATGGCCACCACCGCGCTGGAGGTCGCCGACAAGCTGTTCGCCGAGGGACGTGCCGTCCGCGTCGTCGACCCCCGGTGGGTGATCCCGGTCAGCGACGACCTCGTCGAGCTGGCCCGGTCCGCCCGGTCCGTCGGCGTCATCGAGGACTCGCTCGTCGGCGGGGTCGCCGGCCGGATCGGCCAGGCCCTGGCGGACGCCGGGGTGGACGTGCCGGTCCACGCCTACGGCATCCCCCAGGAGTTCCTCGACCACGGTTCCCGGGGTCAGGTGCTCGACCGCGTCGGGCTGACCCCCGACGCCGTGGCCACGTCCCTGACGGCCCGGCTGGCCTGAGCGTGCCGGCTGCGGGCCCCGGCGGCCTGGCGGTCGTGGTCAACCCGGTCTCGAGGAGGGCGACCGCGGCCGTCGACGCGGTCCGGGACGCGTGCCTCGCAGCGGGGGTGGACGCCCCCCTCGTGCTGCCGACCACGGTCGAGCAGCCGGGCGGGGCGCAGGGGGTCGAGGCCGTCCGCCGGGGTGCCTCCCGGGTGGTGGTCGTCGGCGGGGACGGGACCGTCCGGCACGTCGCCGGCGCCCTGGCCGACGCGCAGGACCACGCCCCGACGGAGCTGGGCGTCGTCCCGGGGGGCACGGCCAACCTGTTCGCCCGCAGCGCGCTGCTGCCCCTGCGCGACCTCCGGGCCGCGGCGCGGATGGCGGTCGCCGGCGCGGCCCGGCCCACGGACGTGGGGCGGGCGGTCCTGCGGACCGTCGCAGGCCAGGTCCTCGTCGAGCCCTTCCTCGTCGTCGCCGGGGTGGGGCACGACGCCGCGACGCTGGCCGCGGTCCGGCCCGACGCCAAGCACCGGCTGCGCTGGCTGGCCTACGTCGCCCCCGGCCTGGGCAGGCTGGGGCACCCGGGCCACTCGCTCACCCTCGACCTCGACGGCACGGGTGTCGACGCCGGGGAGCTGTGGAGCCTGCTGGCCGTCAACGCCGCCCGGTTGCCCGCCGGGGCCCGGGTCGCGCCCGAGGCCAGCCTGGACGACGGGCGCCTGCACGTCGTGCTGGTCTCGCCCCGGCACCTGGGGGACTGGGCGCGGATCGCCGTGACCGGGCTACGCAGGGTGACCGCGGCCGACCACGCGGCGCTCCGCCACCGCAGCGGACGGGTGCTGGTGGTCGGCTCGCCCGAGCCGGTGCTGGCCCAGGTCGACGGCGACGTGCTCCCCGATATCGTGGGCGCCGAGCTCGCCGTGCGGCCGGGTGCCCTCCGGGTCGCCCGCTGACACGGCCCCCCACCGAGGATCGAGGACGAGGACCATGGACCCACGCGCGCTGCAGATCGTCGGCCTGACCGGAGGCTGGCGGACCGGCAGCGACGCCGAGGCCCACGTGCTGCGGATCCTGCGCGACGTGCCGGAGGGGGAGCTGGACGACGTCCTGGCGCCCCTGGACCTGGACGCGGTGGTCGGGGACATCGACGACCACGTCTGGGGCCCGGACCACCGCACCGAGCTGCTCGAGCTGCTGCTGGGGCGGCGTCGGGCGGAGCTGTCCCTGCAGACGGTCGCCGAGATCGTGGCCGCGTTGCACCACGGGCCGACCCCCCGCCTGCACCAGGAGGCGATCGTGGACGTCCTCACCGACTACGAGGGCGCCGACTTCCACGACCTGAAGTACCGGCTCAACGCCCAGGGCGACTACCACGACCTCGAGCACCTGGTCTTCGACGACGTCGACGAGGACCTGCGGGAGCGTCTGCTCGCGCACTTCGTCGAGCAGGCCAGGGTCGACGCCACCTCCGACCTGCGGGTCCTGTGCGACATCGACGACACCCTCACCTGCGCCATCCACGACGACCGCTACCCGCGCGGC
Source organism: Ornithinimicrobium kibberense (assembly GCF_006519705.1). Taxonomy (NCBI): domain Bacteria; kingdom Bacillati; phylum Actinomycetota; class Actinomycetes; order Micrococcales; family Ornithinimicrobiaceae; genus Ornithinimicrobium; species Ornithinimicrobium kibberense. The sequence goes on along the minus strand of NZ_VFXM01000012.1, from coordinate 63,436 downwards.
ACGATCTACCCCGGCGTGGTGGCCCTGCTGCACGCCCTCGACGACGGGGCGGCCGAGGAGCCCAACCGGGCCGGCGACCTGACCTTCGTCACGGCCCGCCCCGGCGGGCCGCGCGGTCTGGTCGAGCAGTACACCCGTGACCACCTCGGGCACCTGGGACTGCCCCCGCACACCGTGCTCGGCGGGTCCTTCCTCAACCTGCACACCAAGGCGGCCATCGCCGAACGGAAGATCCAGAACATGGAGCGCGACCGCCTCCTGTTCCCCGAGTGCCGGATGGTCTTCATCGGCGACAGCGGCCAGGCCGACGGCGACGTGGGTGCGCAGATGCACGAGCGCGACCCCGGTCACATCGTCGGCACCCTCCTGCACAACGTCACCGACCTCGACGAGGAGGCCCGCGGGGAGTGGGCCTCCCGGGGCGTGCACGTCTTCGACACCTATGCCGGCGCCGCGGTCCACGCCGTCCGGCTGGGGCTGCTGCGCACCGACCAGGCCCGCGAGGTGGCCGAGGCCGTGCGCACGGGCCTGGACGCCGCCGCCCTCTCCTCCGAACAGCGCCACCGCCTGGAACGGGACCTGTCCGCCGACGTCGCGGCGCTGGAGGCGCTCGGCTAGGAGCCACGACGGGCGAGGGGTGGCGCCGCGGGCGCGGGCGAGGCACAGTGGGGCACGGCAGGCCCGGACCCTCCGGGCGCCGAGGAGGAGACGCATGGCACTCACGAGCAAGGCTTCGACGACCTGGACCGGCAACCTCCCGGACGGTTCCGGCCGCACCAGCCTGGACAGCTCCGGGCAGGGCACCTTCGACGTCAGCTGGCAGGCCCGGGCGGAGGCGCACGGGGGCACCACCAACCCCGAGGAGCTCATCGCTGCGGCGCACGCGTCCTGCTACTCGATGGCGTTCGCCGGGGCCCTCGGGAAGAACGGCACCCCGCCCACGCAGCTCGACACGACCGCCGAGGTCACCTTCGACCCCACCGGTCCGGCCATCACGGGCATCCACCTGACGGTCCGGGCCTCGGTCGAGGGCCTGGACGAGTCGGACTTCCAGCGGATGGCCGAGGGCGCCAAGGAGGGGTGCCCGGTGTCCAAGGCCCTGGCCGGCACCGAGATCACCCTCACCGCCGAGCTGGCCTGAGCAGGCCCGGGGGCGGTCAGGCCTGGCGCACGTCGGCCTGCTCCGCCTCCGGGATCTCCTCCTCGAGGCGCGTGGCGGCCACCTTGGTCAGCCCGGCGACGACGACCAGACCCGCGGCCACCGCGAGCAGGCCCAGCCAGGTGCTCAGCGTGATCGCGAAGACCACGTAGCCCAGGAGGGCCACCAGCGCACCGATGACGGCGTAGGGCAGCTGGGTGGTGACGTGGGTGATGACGTTGCACCCGGCGCCCGTGCTGGACAGGATCGTGGTGTCGCTGATGGGGGAGCAGTGGTCGCCCCACACCGCTCCGGCGAGCACGGCGCCGAACGCCGGCAGCAGCAGCTCGGGACCGCCCTCGACGGTGTTCATGATCTGTCCGGCGATCGGCAGCAGGATCCCGAAGGAACCCCACGAGGTGCCGGTGGAGAAGGCCATCGCGCCGGCGAGGACGAACATCACCGGGATCAGCCAGGCCGGCGGCAGCGCGGTCCGCTCGACGAGGTTGCCGAGGTACTCCCCGGTGCCCAGCGCGGCGATGAGCGAGCCCAGCATCCACGCCAGCAGCAGGATGTAGACGGCCGGCAGCATCGACCTCACCCCCTCCCACAGCCCTCTGCCGAGCGTGGAGGTGGAGAAGCGCGGGTTGGAGGTGGTGTAGCGCAGGTAGTAGTACAGGGCCGTGACCAGACCCAGGAGGCCTCCGTAGAGCAGGGCGTCGGTCACCGCCGTGTTGGCCAGGACGTCCAGCACCGCCCAGCTGCCCCCGGCCTGGTAGCCGGTCCAGACGATCCCGCCCAGGACGCCGGCGACGAGGACGAGGAACGGGATGACCAGCGCCCTCTTGGCCCCCGGCTCGTGCACCGGCAGGTCCTCGGCCAGCTCGCCGGGCACCTCCTCGGAGGAGTCGAAGGTCCGCCCCTCGGCGATCGCCCGGCGCTCCTCCTTGCGCATGGGCCCCACGTCGAGCTGCAGCACCACGACGATCCACACGAGCAGGACGGCCGCGATGGCGTAGTAGTTGCTCGCCGCCGCGCCGAGGAAGGCCTCGACGTCGCTGACCGCCAGGGCCGACCCGGCCACGATCGGGGCCATGATGCCGATGATGCTGGCGCCCCAGCTGGAGAACGGGGCGAGCACCGCCACCGGGGCCGAGGTGGAGTCGATGATGTAGGCCAGCTTGGCCCGGGCCACGTGCATCCGGTCGGTCACCGGTCGCGCGACCTGGCCCACCGCGAGGGCGTTGAAGTAGTCGTCGATGAAGATGACGATGCCCAGCACGGCGGGCAGCACGGTCGCTCCGCGGCGGGTCCCGATGCGTTCCAGGGCCCAGTCGGCGAACGCCGCGCTGCCGCCCGCCATCATGATGAGGGCCGCGATCATGCCCAGGAGCAGGGTGAAGACGAGGATGTAGACGTAGTAGGTGTTCACCGCCCCCTCGTCCCAGAAGATGCCGGCGAAGGCCTCCCAGACCAGGCGCAGCGTGGGCACGGGGGAGAGGTCGGCCACCAGCAGGGCGCTGGCCAGGACACCCGCCCCCAGGCTGAGCAGCACCTTCCTGGTCGCGATGACGAGGACGATGGCCAGCAGCGGCGGCAGGATCGTCAGGACGGGCAGGTTCTCGGTCATGGTCGGCCCCTTCTGAGGAGGTGAGCCCGAGGACGACACTAGCGGCGACGACGCCGCCTGCACAGGGTCCCGTGGCGGGACGGTCCGTGCGCCGTGGCAGGGTTGGCCCCGTGCCGATGGACACCCAGACCGTGCTCACCCTCCTGCAGGACGTCGCCGCCGAGGTGATCGACCCCCGCTTCCGCGCGTTGGCGGACGGCGAGGTCACCAGCAAGACCCACCCCGGCGACCTCGTCACCGTCGCGGACCGGGAGGCCGAGGTCATCCTCGCCCGTGAACTGCGTGCGGCCTACCCGGACGCGATGGTGCTGGGGGAGGAGGCGTACGCCGAGGACGCCGACCTGCTGGAGCATTTCCGCGGGGCCGCGCACGCCTTCACCGTCGACCCGGTCGACGGGACCCGCAACTTCGTGCACGGCTCCCCCGACCACGCGGTGATGGTGGCCGAGGTCCGGGACGGTCGGGCCGAGCGGGCCTGGATCTGGCAGCCTCAGCACCGTCGTGCCTACGTCGCCGAGCGCGGCCAGGGGCTGTGGTGCGACGGACGCCGGGTGAGGCGAGACGCCCCGGGCGCCGACCCCGCCACGTGGCGGGTCCGGGCCTCGGCACGCCGCCTCGTGGGGACCCACCTGGGCCAGGCCGGACCCCTCGGGCTGACCTGGGTCAGCTGCGGGATCGACTACCCCCACCTGGCCGAGGGCGACTGCGACGCCCTCGTCTACCGCGGCACGATGCCCTGGGACCACGTGCCGGGGTCGCTGATGCTCGAGGAGGTCGGCGGGACCGTCCTCACCACCGACGGCGAGCCCTACTCACCCTCCGGCAGGCCCCGCGGCCTGGTCGCCGCCGCCTCGCGGGAGGTCGCCGCCGGCCTGGTCGCCGCCCTGTGACCCTTCCCGGGTGCCGTCGGAGGCGTCCCGGCCGGTGCCCGGCCGCGACCGGTGCCGGGTGGTGTCGTGCACCGCGGCCCGCAGCGCGAGCTCCCGGGCCAGGGTCGTGACCTGCTGCTCGACCTGCCGCATCCGGCGGTAGGACGAGGCCACGTAGCCCAGGAAGACCACGGTCAGCCCGTAGAGGAGCAGGTCCGCGCCACGCCCGACACCCAGGAACTGGGCCACCTGGGTCAGCAGCCGGGGGAAGAGCACCGCCGCGGCGGCCAGCAGGACGAACCCCACGAGCAGGAGCCGGCGGATCGCCTGGTGCCGGGAGTCGGCCGTCGAGGCGTTGAGCATGAGGGTGACGACGACGACGGCCACGAGCAGGACCGCCTTGATGAGCGGCTGGTCCAACGGTTGGTCAAGCACGGGGAGCCCTCACTTCAGCAGGGTGTCGACGAGGATGTTCACCGAGTTGATCAGCGACTGGCCCTTGCGGCGGCTGTAGTCGGTGTAGAGCACGTGCACGGGGTGCTCGGCCCACGGCAGCCCGGTGCGGCCCAGCTGCAGGACGATCTCGGTGGCATGGGCCATCCGGTTCTGCCGCAGGTCCAGGGCCGTCGCGGCGTCCCGGCGCAGCACCCGCAGCCCGTTGTGCGCGTCCGTCAGCCGCATCCCGGTCTGCTGGTTGGTCAGCCACACCGCCGCCTTGAGCACGAGCTTCTTCAGCAGCCCGGGCCTGGTCCGGTCGTCGAGGAAGCGCGACCCGAAGACGACCCCGAGGTCCTCCTCCCTGGCCCGCCGCACCATGGCCGCGGCGTCCTCGACCCGGTGCTGGCCGTCGGCGTCGAAGGTGACCAGGTAGGCGGCGTCCGTCGCCTCGAGCACGTACCGCAGCCCCGTCTGCAGGGCCGCCCCCTGGCCGAGGTTGAACGGGTGCCGCACGACGACCGCACCGGCCTCCCGGGCCCGCTCGACCGAGTCGTCGGTCGAGGCGTCGTCGACGCAGACGACGTGGGGAAACACCTGCCGGGCCTCGGCGACCACCTGCCCGACGACGCTCGCCTCGTCGTACAGGGGGATCACCAGCCAGGCGTCCTCGTGCCGGGGCGATAGGGTCATACCCGTCATTGTCCCGCACCCGGGTGCGGGACGCCCGAGGACGTCCAGTGGCAAGGGAGAGCAGTAGTGACGCGCATCGTGGACAGCGCCGACGTCTCGCCGGAGGCGACGATCGGCGAGGGCAGCTCGGTCTGGCACCTCGCCCAGGTGCGCGAGGGGGCCGTGCTGGGGGCCGGCTGCGTCGTGGGCCGGGGTGCCTATGTCGGGACGGGCGTGCGGATGGGGGACCACTGCAAGCTGCAGAACTACGCCCTCGTCTACGAGCCGGCCGAGCTGGGCGACGGGGTCTTCGTCGGTCCCGCCGCCGTGCTGACCAACGACACCTTCCCCCGGGCCATCAACCCCGACGGCTCGCTGAAGAGCGCCGCGGACTGGCAGGCCGTGGGGGTGCGCATCGGCCGCGGGGCCTCCATCGGGGCCCGGGCCGTGTGCGTCGCCCCCGTCACCGTCGGCGAGTGGGCCACCGTCGCCGCCGGTGCGGTGGTGACCCGGGACGTGCCTGCGCACGCCCTCGTGGTCGGCGTCCCCGCCCGCCAGGTGGGCTGGGTCGGCACCGCCGGTCACCCGCTCCACGAGACCGGCACGCCCGGGGTATGGCGTTGCCCCGCGACGGGGGAGAGCTACCATGAGCGCGACGGTCACCTGGTCCCTCAGCAGGGCACCGACCCCACCCCGAGCGAGGAGAGCGCCGATGTCTGACCTGCCCATGATTCCTGCTGCGAAGCCGATCATCGGTGAGGAGGAGCGGGCGGCGGTGGACCGGGTGATGCGGTCGGGGATGGTCGCGCAGGGGCCGGAGGTGGCGGCGTTCGAGGCGGAGTTCGCCGAGCAGCTGGTGGGTGGGCGCACGTGCGTGGCGGTGAACTCGGGGACCTCGGGGCTGCACCTGGGGCTGCTGGCGGCGGGGATCGGTGCGGGGGATGAGGTGATCGTGCCTTCGTTCACGTTCGCGGCGACCGCGAACGCGGTGGCGCTGACGGGGGCGCGGCCGGTGTTCGCCGACATCAGCGCGGACACGTTCAACCTGGACCCGGCCAGTGTCGCGGAGGCGGTCACGGAGGCGACGGCGGCGGTGATGCCGGTGCACCTGTACGGTCACCCGGCGGACATGGACGGGCTGGGGCAGGTGGCGGCCGAGCACGGGCTGGCCCTGTTCGAGGACGCCGCTCAGGCCCATGGGGCGACCTACCACGGGGCGCCGGTGGGCTCCTTCGGGGTGTTCGGGATGTTCTCGTTGTACCCGACGAAGAACATGACCTCCGGCGAGGGTGGGATGGTCGCGTGCGCGGACGAGGAGATCGCCCGCGGGGTGCGGCTGCTGCGCAACCAGGGGATGGAGCGGCAGTACGCCAACGAGGTGGTCGGGCTGAACAACCGGATGACCGACATCCACGCGGCGATCGGGCGGGTGCAGCTGACCAAGGTGGCGGGGTGGACCGAGACGCGCCGGGCGAACGCGGCCTGGCTGGACGAGGCGCTGGGGGATGTGGTCGTGGTCCCGCCGGTGCGTCAGGGGTGCACGCACGTGTACCACCAGTACACGGTGCGCATCGCCGGTGCCACGGGCGCCGAGCGGGACGAGGTGGTCCGGGCGTTGCGGGAGGAGCACAAGGTGGGGTGCGGGGTGTACTATCCGACGCCGAACCACGAGCTGGTCTCGCTGGCCCGGTTCGCCCCGGAGCGGGAGCTGCCGGAGACGGCGCGGGCGGCGGCGGAGGTGATCAGCCTGCCGGTGCACCCGTCCCTGTCGCAGGGTGACCTGGAGCGGATCGCCGCGGCGGTGCACGCGGTCGTGGGGGCTGGTTCCTGATGGGCGGCGATGTGAGGGCCGGTGTGCTGCCGGAGGGGCAGAGCATCCGGATGGGGCTGATCGGGCTGGGCTCGATGGGCCGCCACCACGCGCGGGTGATCCGTGAGGTGGAGGGGATGGAGCTGGTGGCGGTGGCCGACCCGGTCGGCGACCGGCACGGCGTCGCCGGGGGCCTGGAGGTGCTGCCGGACGTCGAGGCGCTGATCGGGGCGGGGATCGACGCGGCGATGGTCGCGGTGCCGACCTACCTGCACGAGGAGGTCGCGCTGGCGTTGGCGGCGGCGGGGGTGCACACGATGGTGGAGAAGCCGATCGCGGCCACCGTCGAGGAGGGCGCCCGGGTGGCGCAGGCGTTCACCGAGGCTGGGATGCTGGGTGCGGTGGGGTACGTGGAGCGGTGCAACCCGGCGCTGCTGGAGATGCGCCGGCGGATCGCGGCCGGTGAGCTGGGGGAGGTGTACCAGATCACGACGTCGCGGCAGGGTCCGTTCCCGGGGCGGATCGCCGACGTGGGCGTGGTCAAGGACCTGGCCACGCACGACATCGACCTGACCGCGTGGCTGGCCGGGTCCCCGTACGAGCGGGTGTGCGGGCAGGTGAGCCACCGTTCTGGGCGCGAGCACGAGGACATGGTCGTGGCCACGGGCCGGCTGGCCAACGGGGTCATCGTCGCGCACACGGTCAACTGGCTCTCGCCGATGAAGATCCGCCAGACGGTGGCCACCGGGGAGAAGGGGGCGTTCATCGCCAACACCCTCTCGGGCGACCTGACCTTCGTGGCCAACGGTGACGTGACCTCGTCCTGGGAGGCCGACCGGCAGTTCCGCGGGGTGTCCGAGGGCGACTCGGTGCGCTACGCCATCGCCCGCCGTGAGCCGTTGCGGGTGGAGCAGGAGAACTTCCGCGACGCCCTCTGGGGCCGACCCTCCGACGTCGTCTCCATGGCCGAGGGCGTGCACACCCTGCAGGTCGTCGAGGCGATCCTCGCCTCCGCACGAGCCGGTGAGACCGTCGCCCTCGGGGGCTGAACCTGGTCGGCCACCTTCGGTGCTGCTCGCCACGCGGATCTACTCCCCCGAGGCGGCGGCGGCCACCTTCCGGCTGCGGGCGCTGGTGACCGCCCTGGCCGGGCGGGCACAGGTGGAGGTGCTCACGACCGACCCTCCGCCGGCCCTGCGGGCACCCGGGCACGACCCTGACCACGAGCTGCCCGACAACGTGCTGGTCCGCCGGTGGCCGGCGCTGCGGGACGCCACCGGCTACGTCCGCGGCTACCTGCCCTACCTGTCCTTCGACCTCCCCCTCGCCCTCCGGCTCGTCCTGGCCGACCGCCCCGACGTCGTCGTCGTCGAACCGCCCCCGACCACGGGTGCGGTCGTGCGCGCCACGCTGGCGCTGCGGGGGCTGCGCGGCGGGCGGATCCCCTACGTCTACTACGCCGCCGACGTCTGGTCCGACGCCACCGCCTCCATGGGCGCGCCGGCCCCCGTCGTGGCCGCCATGCGGTGGATGGAGCGGTTCGCGCTGCGCGGAGCGCGCGACGTCGTCGCCGTCTCCGACGGGGTGGCCGACCGGGTCCGGGCGCTGGCGGGGGACGAGGCACCGGTCACCGTGGTGCGCAACGGGGTCGACACCGACCTCTTCACCCCCGAGGGGCCACCGTCGCCGGAGGCGCCGCGCACGCCATACCTCATCTATGCCGGGACCGCCTCGGAGTGGCAGGGCGCCGAGATCTTCGCCGCCGCCATGCCGCAGGTGCTGGCCCAGGTGCCGGGGGCCCGGCTGGTCTTCCTCGGCCAGGGCTCCAGCTGGCCGGAGCTGGAGCGGCTGCGGCGCGAGCTGCCGGCGGGGGCGGTCGAGCTCCGCCCGCTGGCGCCGCCGGCGCAGGCCGCCGCGTGGCAGCGTGGGGCGGCCGCGGCGCTGGTCAGCGTCCGGCCCGGGATCGGCTACGACTTCGCGTACCCGACCAAGGTCCTGGCCGCGCTGGCCTGCGGCACGCCCGTCGTGCACGCCGGTCCCGGCCCCGCCGGGGAGGACCTGCGTCGCGACGACCTGGGGGAGGCGGTGGCCTACGACGTCGACGAGGTCGCCGCGGCCATGGTGCGGCTGCTCCGCGGAGCCGTCACGGACGAAGCCCGGGACCGACGGGCCGCCTGGGTCCGGACCCACCGGAGCCTGCGCGCCACCGGCCGCCGCGTCGCGGACGTGGTCCTGCCGCCGCCGACGCACTGAGCGGGCGACCCCGGCGCCGTCCGCGAACGCTGCCGGAACGCCACCCTCCGTAGCGTCGGCCCCGAGCCGACGGACGGACCGCCGGGCGCAGGAGGGCCGCGATGACCGTCACCACCGCTCCGCACGCACCCGCCGGCCGGTCGGTGACGCTGCTGGCGCCGCTGGCCCTGGCCGGCATGGCCTCCCAGTCGCTGCTGCTCGTGCTGGCCCCGTCCATGGCGGCCGTCGCCGACGACCTGGGCGTGGGGGTCCCGGCGGTGGGCCAGGCCCGGACCGTCACCGCCGCCGTCGCCCTGGCGGGAGCCCTCGTGCTCCTGGTCCAGGTCTCCTCCCTCGGGGTCCGCCGCGTGGCGGTGGCCGGGTCGCTGCTGGCGGTCGCGAGCGGCGCCGCGGTCGCGACCGCCCCCAGCTATCCGGCCTACCTGCTGGCGCACGTCCTCGTGGGGCTGGCGGTGGCCGCGCTGGTGACCGTCTCCTTCGCCGGGATCGCGACCTTCGCCGGGGCGGACCGGTCGTGGGCCGCCGGGTGGGTGACGGCCGCGACCGGCTCGTCGTGGATCTTCGGCAACCCGGTCGCCGGCGCGCTCACCGAGCACCTCTCCTGGCGGGCCACCCACGCGATCCCGGCCCTGCTGGCGGTCGGGGTGCTCGCCCTGGCCCGGCACCTGCCCGGACCGGTGGCGCTCGTGCGCGGAGGTGCGCTGCGCGGGCTGCTGCGTCGGCGGCAGGCCCGGGCCTGGACGGTGGCCGGGACGCTCGGCAACGTCGGCTGGATGAGCGTGCTGACCTACGTGGGCGGGTTCTTCGTCACCCGGCTGGACGCCGGCCCCACGCAGGCCGGCTGGCTGCTGGCCCTGGGTGCGTCCTTCTTCGTGGCCACCTCGATCCTGGGCGGTCGGTCGCTGATGGCCCGCCACGTGCGCGCGGCCGCGGTCGTCTCCACGGCGGTGCTCGCCGCGGCCACCGTGCTCCTCTTCTCCGCCGGCCTGCGGGGCCCCGTCGGTGCTGCCGGTCTGCCCGCCGGGGCGGCCGCCTTCTGCCTGGCCGCGGCCGCCGGCGGGCTGCGGATCCCGTCCTCGAGCGTTCTCGGGATGGCGCAGCACCCGGAGCGTCCGGACGTGATGATGACGGCCCGGACCGGCGCCACCCAGGTGGGCTACCTCGCCGGGGCCGCGCTCTCCGGCTGGGTGGTGGCCGCCCTCGGCTGGGTCTGGCTCGGGCCGGTGCTGGCCGTGGTCCTGCTCGCCTCCGCCGCGCTCATGGCGCGGCTGCCGGACAGGTCGGTACCGTAGGGCCATGAGCGGCCAGGCCGACGGACGTCCTCCCTGGGGGACCCCCGGGCGGCGGCCGGGCGCGCCCGCTGCGGACGACCAGCTCGCCGACCAGGGCGTGCGGCGGCGCCCGCCCCCGCGGGCCACGGTCCAGGCGGTCTCGGGCTGGGTCGACCAGCAGATCCAGCAGGCCCAGCGGCAGGGGGCCTTCGACGACCTCCCGGGAGCGGGGCGTCGGCTGCCGGACGTCGACGTGAGCACCGACCCCGACTGGTGGGTGCGCGGCCTCGTCCAGCGGGAGAACCTCGACCTGTCCGAGGCGCTGCCGGGGGTCCTGCAGCTGCGCCGCGAGAAGTCCACCTTCCCGGAGTCGCTGCTGGGGCTGCCGGACGAGGCGGCCGTGCGGGCCCGGCTCGAGGACTTCAACGAGCGTGTCCTGGCCGACCGCCGCCGCCCCCACGTGGGGCCGCACCCCCCACCCGTCGTGGGCCGGGTCGACGTCGAGCAGATGGTGGGCCGGTGGCGGGCGCTGGCCGCCGCGCAGCCGGAGCGGACGGCTGCTCCCGACGGCGCGGAGCCCGGACCGTCGTCGGCGGGACCGGCCGGGGGGCAGGTCAGCCCGGAGTCCCGCCGCCCCCGCCGGTGGTGGCGCCGAGGACCTCGCTGAGCACCTGCGCGGCCCGGCGCCCGTCGTGGTGCTCCCGGGCCCACGCCGGCCCGGCGGCCGCGACGTCGCGGTAGGCCTCCGGCCGGGAGACGATCTCGCGCACCACGTCCTCGAACGTCGTGGGGTCCGCCTCGACGACGGGCAGGTCGAGACCGCGGACCGAGAGCTCCCGGGCCCGGGTCCGCACCGCGTCGGTGACGTGCCCGACGACGAGACGGCCGGCGGCCATCGACTCCGCGGCCAGGGTGGCCACGTTGCCCAGGGCGACCTGGTCGACCACGACGTCGGCCTCCGCGACCACCTGCGGCATCCGCGCGTGCGGGACGCCCGTCAGCCGGCGGTAGACGATCCGCCCCTCGTCGTGGAGCCGCGTCAGCACCGGCTCGACCACGGCCGTGCCCTTGAGGCGCGGGTTGGTCGGCGCGTGCAGGACCACCGGCACCGGACGTCGCAGCGCAGGGGTGTCCGTGGTGAACAGGTCCACGTCCGTGGTGATGGGCAGCAGCCCCGCGCCCGGCACGGCCTCGAGCATGTCCAGGGTCGGCACGAGCACCGGGCCCGGAAAGGCCTCGACGACGGTGCGGGTGCGGTCCACCAGGGCCTGCAGGGCCTCGAACCGCTCGTCCCACCGCTCCCGGAAGGGCGAGTGGGGGTCCCGCTCGGCGTGCTGACGCAGGTCCCGCATCTCCGAGCCGTGGACGAGGAGCACGGTGCGGACCCCGGCGTCCGCCAGGGCCGGCAGGTCGTCGAGGATCGTCCCCCCGAAGAAGTTCCCCAGCACCGGGCGGCCGCTCTCGGCGAGGACGCCCGTGGCCCCGGGCACACCCCGGCCCAGGACCCGGTCGCGGTGGGCGGGGGTGCCGCGCAGCTGCATACCCCGGTCCAGGTGCACCTCGGTCGCGTAGCCGAGGGTGCCGGCCCCGGCGGCGATGCGTTCCACCGACAGGCTGAGGGCCTGGGCCCCGGCGTGCCGGCGCGCCGACCGGGCCCAGGCGGCCGCCTGACCGGCCGTGTTCAACGGGCCGAGGAGCCACCGGTCGGGCGGCTCCGGGGCGAACCAGGGCTGGCGTCGCACCCCGCTGCCGGCCCGCACCCGCAGCACCGTCTCGGGCAGGGAGCGCGCGGGGGCGGGCAGGCCACGGTAGGCGTCGTAGACCACCTTGCGGACACCCGTGAGCGCAGCCATGGCTCCCAACCTAGGTCAACTACGCTGGGGCGACCTGCCATCGGACCGGGAAGGAGCCGACGTGCTGTCCCTGTGGCGCACCGTGCGTGACCTCCTGGCCGTGCTCCCCCCGGGGACGAGGCGGTTCATCATCACCTTCGCCGGCCTGCAGTCGCTCCTGGCGACCCTGGACGTCGCGGCCATCGGGCTGCTGGCGCTGGTGCTGGCCCCCATGCTCACCGGCGCGACCCTGACCGTGCCCGTCATCGGGCTGGAGATCTCCACCCCCGAGCAGTTCCGGACCGTGCTGATCATGGTCGGCGTGCTCATCATCGCCAAGTCGGTGTTCGCGGTGGCCCTGCAGTGGTGGGCCACCCGCCGGTTCGCCCGGTTCGAGCAGAACCTTGGCGCCCGCCTGCTGGAGTCGACCTTCGCGGCCCCCTGGACCGAGCGGCTGCAGCGCAACTCCACCGACCTGGTGCGCTCCACCGACGTCGGGGTGGCCTCGACGGTCTCCGGGGTGCTCATCCCGTTCTGCCAGCTCTCCGGGGAGCTGTTCACCTTCCTGGCCGTGCTGACCGTCCTCCTCGTCGCCCAGCCGCTGCTGGCGGGGGCCACGATCGTCTACTTCTTCCTCGTCGGGCTGGTGCTCTACAAGGTGGTGCTGCGCCGGGCCGTCCAGGCGGGCCGGGACAACCGGGACGCCTCCACCCGGGCCGTGCGCCTGGTGAGCGAGATGGTCCACTCGCTCAAGGAGATCACCCTGCGGGACAAGCAGGACGAGGTCGCCGAGGTGGTGCTGGAGGTCCGCCGGCGCGCGTCCTCGGCCCGGGCGGACCAGGCCTTCCTGGGGGCCATCCCGCGCTACCTGCTCGAGGCCGCCCTCATCGGCGGGCTGGGGATCGGGGCCGCGATCGGCTACCTGCAGGGTGGCCCTGCGGGCGCGCTGGCGGCGATCGCGCTGTTCGGGGTGGCCGGCTTCCGGATCGTGCCCAGCCTGACCCGCTTCCAGACGATCATGGCCCAGACCGGCGCCAACATCCCCTTCGCCCGGCAGGTGCTGGACGAGATCGAGCGCGGGTCCAGGTATGCCGAGGAGCGCCGGACCGGCGGCGCCCGCCCGGTCCCCGAGGACGCGCGCAGCCTGGTGCTGGACCGGGTCACCTTCAGCTATCCCGGCGCGGACGCCCCGGCGGTCCGCGGCATCTCGCTGGAGCTGCCCTTCGGCCGGACGCTGGCGCTCGTCGGGGCGTCGGGGTCGGGCAAGTCCACCCTCGTCGACATCATCCTGGGGCTGATGCCGCCCGACGAGGGCGAGGTCCGGGTCGGCGACCAGCCGCTGGCCGAGGTGCTGCACGACTGGCGGCGCCGGGTCGGCTACGTGCCGCAGGACGTCTCGTTGTTCGACGCCTCGGTCGCCCGCAACGTGGCGCTGACCTGGCGGGACGAGGAGATCGACGAGGACCGGGTGCGGCGGGCCCTGGCCCGGGCCCAGCTGCTGGACCTCATCGAGTCCCGGCCCGGCGGCATCCACGGGCGGGTCGGCGAACGCGGCCTGGCGCTCTCCGGGGGGCAGCGGCAACGGCTCGGGGTGGCCCGGGCGCTCTACACCGAGCCGCTCGTGCTCGTCATGGACGAGGCCACCTCGGCGCTGGACACCAGCACGGAGGCGGCCGTGACCGCGGCCATCCGCGAGCTGGCCGGCGAGGTCAGCGTCATCGTCGTGGCCCACCGGCTGGCCACCATCCAGCACAGCGACCAGGTGTGCTTCCTGCGCGACGGGCAGCTGGTGGCCAGGGGGAGCTTCGACGAGGTGGTGGCCGCCGAGCCGGACTTCGCCGTCCAGGCGGCGCTCGCGGGTCTCGGGGACCCGGGAGCCCGGCAGGCCGCCCTGGAGGGGCGGGTCGATGGCTGAGCCGCCCCGGCTGCCGTTGGTCGGCGGGCGCCCGGCCCGGGTCGTCAGCCTCGTCTACAACGACGCCAGCGCCGACTCGCGGGTGCAGAAGACCGCGGCCACCCTCCGCGCCGCCGGTGCCGACGCCGTCGTCGTGGCGATCTCCCGGGAGGTCGCCGGCCACCCGCCCGGTCCGGGCACCCTGGGCGACGGCCTGCCGGTGCACCGCGTCCACGACCTCGACCTCACCCGGCTGCTGCCCCGCACGACCCGGGCGTGGCGCCGGCTGCGGGGACGCGCGCCGGACGGCGGCCCCCGGTCCCCGTCGACGCCGGCGCCCGCACCGGCCGCCGCCCCGCCTCCCGCGGAGCCGTCGCCGACCACACCAGCCGCGTCCTCGACCGCCCGTGCCGTGGCCGTGGACCTGTGGATGCGCCTCTACCAGACCGTCCGGCTCGGCCACTGGTGGTACGGCGCGGTGCGCACCGCCCGCGGGCTGGAGCCGGACGTGGTCCACGCCAACGACGCCAACACCCTCGTCCCCGCCCTGCTCACGACGATGGGCACGCCGGGGCAGGTGGTCTACGACTCGCACGAGCTGTGGCGCCGACGCAACACCCGGCAGGACCGGTGGCTGGCCCCCGCCGTCGACGCGCTGGTGGAGACCGTCGGCACCCGCCTGGCGGCCGGGGTGATCACGGTCTCGCCCTCCATCGCCACCTGGCTCCAGGACCACTACCACCTCGCGCAGACCCCCACGCTGGTGCGCAACATCCCCACCGCGCGCCCCACCCCTGCCCCCGCCGAGGGCCGTCTGCGCGAGCTGGCCGGCCTCGGCCCCGAGGCCCGGGTCGTGTCCTACACCGGCAGCATCACCACCGGCCGTGGCCTGGAGGAGACGGTCGACGCCCTCGCCCTCCTCGACGACGACGTCCACCTCGTGCTCCTGGGCTACGGGGCGCCGCAGTACGTCGACCGGCTCCTCCGGCGCGCCCGCACCGAGGGGGTGGCCGACCGCATGCACCTCGTGGGGTCGGTGCCCTCCGCCCAGGTCCCGCAGACGCTGGCCGACGCCGACGTCGCCGTCGTCTACGTCCGCCCGATCTGCCTGAGCTACCTCTACTCCCTGCCCAACAAGCTGTTCGAATCGATCCACGCCGGCCTGCCGATCGTCGCGGCCGACCTGCCGGACACCGCCGAGGTGGTGCGCCGGCACGGGGTCGGGGAGGTGTTCGACGCCCGGACCCCCGCCGACCTGGCGGCCGCGATCCGCACGGTGCTCGCCGACCCCGGCCACTACCGGCAGGCCGCGGTCGCCGCCGCCCGCGACCTGACCTGGGAGCGGGAGGCCGCCCGCATGGTCGCCCTCTACGACCGGGTGCTGACCGGCCGGGCCGCCGCCCGATGAGGCCCGACCCCCGGCCCCGGCTGCTGGTCGTGGCCTTCAGCCCGCTGCGTTCCGACGCCCGCGTGCTGCGCCAGGTCGGCCTGTTCCGTGAGCGCTACGCGGTGACCACCCTCGGCTACGGCGAGGCGCCCGACGGGGTCGTGGAGCACCTGCGCCTGCCGGACGGCGTGGTCGCCTGGCACAAGGACCGCCGCCTCCTGGCGGCGCGCCGCTACGAGACCGCCTACCGCCGGGCCCCCGTCGTCCGGGCCGCCGAGGAGCTGCTCGCCGGACGGCGCGGCCGGTTCGAGGTGGTGCTGGCCAACGACGCCGACACCCTGCCGCTGGGGCTCGACCTCGCTCCGCCGGGCGGGCTGCACCTGGACCTGCACGAGTACGCCTCCCGGCAGAGCGAGGAGTCGTGGCGCTGGCGCGTCTTCGTGGCGCCCTACTACCGCTGGCTGCTGCTCCGCTACGGGCACCGGGCCGACTCGGTGAGCACGGTGGGCCGATGGTTGGCCCGGGAGTACCGTCGCGAGTTCGGGCTTGTCGCCGGCGTCGTCCCCAACGCCGCCCCGTGGGCCGACCGGACGCCCACCCCCGTCGGCTCGCCCCTGCGGCTGGTCCACTCCGGCCTGGCCCGGCGCGGGCGCAGCCTGCACGTCATGCTCGACGCCGTCCGCGCCACCCGCCGGGACGTGACCCTCGACCTCTACCTCATGCCCAACGACCCGGCCTACCTGGCCGAGCTGCAGGAGGCGGCCCGCGACCTGCCGCAGGTGCGCTTCCACGACCCCGTCCCGCCGGACGCGCTCGGGGACGCCCTCGCCGGCGCCGACCTGGGGGTCTTCGTCCTGCCCCCGGTCAACTTCAACTACAGGTTCACCCTGCCCAACAAGTTCTTCGACTTCGTCCAGGCCCGGCTGGGGATCGTCGTGGGCCCCAGCCCCGAGATGGCCGACCTCGTGCGCTCCCACCACCTGGGGGTCGTCCTCGACGACTTTACCGGGGAGGCGCTGGCCGCGGCGCTGGACGACCTGGGCGACGAGGACGTCGCCGGCTTCAAGGCCGCCGCGCACGACGCTGCCCGCGCGCTGTCCGCCGAGGAGCAGGTCCGGGGGTGGGTGCGGGCCGTGGACACCCTGGCGGCCAGGGTCAACGGCTGAGCGGGGGTATGCCGCGGTCCCGCCTCAGCGGGGCAGGTCCCCGGCGAGGGCGTCCAGGACCGCGGAGGCGGCGTGCCCGTCGCCGTAGGGGGTGGCGTCGGTGGAGGCCGGCAGGGGGCGCGAGGCCGCGGCGGCCAGGTCGGGTCCGGGCTCGACGAGGACGTTCCAGCCCAGCTCGACGGTCTCGACCCACTCGGTCTCGGTGCGCACGGTCGTGCAGGGGGTGCGCAGGACGAAGGCCTCCTTCTGCAGCCCGCCGGAGTCGGTGATCACGCCGCGGGCCTGGTCCACCGCTCCGACGAGGGCGGGGTAGGGCAGCGGGTCGTGCACCTCCAGCGACCCGCCGGACAGGTCCAGCCCCTGGTCGGCCGCCCTGGCCCGCAGCCGGGGATGGGCAAGCAGCACGACCGGGTGGTCGACCTGCCGCAGGGCGTCCACGACCGCGGCCAGCCGGGCCGGGTCGTCGGTGTTCTCGGCCCGGTGGACCGTGGCCACCGAGAAGCCTCCCGGGACGACGCCCAGGCGCTGCAGCACCGCGTCGGCGTCGACGAGCTCCTCCCGCACCCGGTGCAGCACGTCCACCATCACGTCGCCGACGAGAACGGACCGGTCGGCCAGCCCCTCGGCGGCCAGGTGCTCCATGGCCGCTCGGGTCGGGGCCAGGCACAGGTCGGCGGCGTGGTCGGTCAGCACCCGGTTGTGCTCCTCGGGCATGCGCCGGTTGAAGCTGCGCAGCCCCGCCTCAAGGTGGGCCACCGGCACCTGCAGCTTCACCGCCGACAGGGCACCGGCCAGGGTGGAGTTGGTGTCCCCGTAGACGAGCACCCGGTCGGGGCGGTGCTCGGTCAGCACCTCGTCCATGGCCGCCAGGATCCCCCCCGTCTGGACCCCGTGGGTTCCGGAGCCGACCCCCAGGTGCACGTCCGGGTCCGGGATCCCCAGGTCGGTGAAGAAGACGTCGGAGAGCGCCGGGTCGTAGTGCTGCCCGGTGTGCACGATGACGTGCTGCACCCCGCGGGCGGCGCACTCGGCCGCGACCGGCGACAGCTTGACGAACTGGGGACGGGCACCCACGACCGAGAGGATCCTCACCGGGCCAGCGTAGGGCCCCGGTAGGTTGGGCCCTGTGCGCGTGCTGGTGGTGACGACCTGGTTCCCCACCCCGTCGTCCCCGGGCACGGGCGTGTTCGTGGCCCGGGACGTCTCCGCGCTGGCCGACCGCCACGACGTGCGCGTCCTCCACCTGGTGGCGCCCCGCCTCGCTCCCGGCTCAGGGGAGGACCCGGCAGGGGAGGGCGTGCGAGCCCGGGTGCCCGTCCGGCGCCTCGTCATGGACCCGCGCCGCCCGGACCACGTGCTGCGCACCGCCCGGGTCCTGCGACGGGAGGCGCGGTCGGCCGACCTCGTCCACACGATGGCGGTCTCCGCCCTGCTGCCGACGGTCCGGTGGCGGCCCGCGGTGCCGTGGGTGCACACCGAGCACTGGTCGGGCCTCGGCGCGCCGGGGACGCTCTCCGCGGGTCTGCGCCTGGCCCGCAGGGTCGTGCGGCACCTGCTGGCCGGCCCGGACGTGGTTGCCGTCGTGGGGGAGGAGCTGGCCGCGGAGGTGCGCCGGCACCGCGCCGGGCCCGTGGCGGTGGTGCCCAACATCGTGACCCGGCCACCTGCCCTCGCGCCCCGTCGGCGGCCGCAGGAGCCGCTGGCGGCCCGCGGCCCGTTCGAGCTCGTCGGCGTCGGCGGGCTGATCGGACGCAAGGACCCCCTCACCGCCGTGCAGACGGCCGCCGAGCTGCGCCGACGGGGGGTCGACGCCAGGCTGACCTGGGTGGGGGAGGGGCCCCTGCACGACCGGGTGGAGGCTGCCGCCCGCGGCATGGGGGTGCCGGCGCGGCTCACCGGTCCGCTGCCGCCGGAGCAGGTGCAGGCGGTGGTCGCCGAGGCCGACCTCTTCCTCCTGCCCAGCCGGGCGGAGACGTTCTGTGTGGCCGCCGCCGAGGCCCTGGCCGCCGGCCGGCCGGTGGTCGTCGGCGACAGCGGCGGCCCCCGGGCCTTCGTCCGTCCCCCGGCCGGGGCGCTGGTCCGGCCCGGCGCGCCCCCGGCCGTCTGGGCCGACGCCGTCGAGCGGGTGTGGCGTGCCTCGGCCACCACCTCGGCCGAGGAGATCGCCGACCCGGTGGCCGGTCGCTACGGCCCCGACCGCTACGCCGACCGCGTCGACGAGGTCTACGCCACGGCCAGGGGCGGCCGACGCCCCGCCGGCGACCACGGCCCGGCCCCGGAGGACCATCCGGTCCCGGAGGACGACGGACCGCTGGTCGACTTCGTCGTGGCGACCCACTCCCCGGACCGCCGGACGGGCCGGGCGGTCGCCTCCGCGCTCACCGACGACGTCGGCGGCGGTGGGGTCAGGGTCAGCGTCGTCTGCCACAACGTCGACCCGGGCGTGATCCGGGCCACCCTGCCCCAGGAGGTGCGCGACGACCCCCGGGTAAGGCTGCTGGAGCTCCACGACGGGGTCGCCAGCCCCAGCGGCCCGTTCAACGCCGGGCTGGACGCGGCCACCGCACCCTGGGCGGCGATCATGGGCTCGGACGACACCCTGGCCCCCGGTGCCCTGTCCGGCTGGCTGGCCGCCGCGGAGGATCTCGACCCCGACGACCCGGTCGTGGTGGTCCCACCCCTGGAGCTGGCCGGCCGCACCGTGCCGACACCCCCCGTCCGCCCCGGGCGGCGCGACCACCTCGACCTGGTACGGGACCGGCTGAGCTACCGCTCGGCCCCGCTCGGTCTGCTCTCCCGGGGAGCACTGCGGCTGCCCGGCGCCCGGCTGCTCGAGGGCGCACAGGTCGGGGGCGACGTGCCGATGGTCACGGCGCTGTGGTCCCGGGCCCGCGTCGTCCTGGCCCGGGATGCCCCGCCCTACCGGATCCACGAGGACGCGACCGACCGGGTCACCTATGACCCGCGGCCCCTGCAGGAGCAGCTGCGCAGCGTCGACGCGCTCTGGGACCTGCCGGCGACGCAGGCTCTCCCACGAGCGGCCCGGCAGGCCCTGGGCACCAAGGTGCTGCGCATCCACGTCTTCGGGTCCGTGCCCACGCGGCCGGACCCCGCCTGGTGGACACCGGCCGAGCGCGCGGAGCTGGCCCGGGTGACCCGCCGGGTGCTCGCGGCGGCACCAGGCTGCGCCGACCCGCTGAGCCTGGCCGACGCCGACCTGCTCGAGGCCGTCCTGGACCCCGGCCTGCCCGCCGACCGGCTCCTGGCCCTGGCCGCGGCACGACGCCGGCACGGCCGGCCGCGCACGCTGCTGCCCTCCTCCTGGCGGCACGTGCTGCACCGGGAGGCGCCGCTGCGTCTCATGGCCGCCTCGCTCGCGGCCCGCCGGTCCTGAAGAGGGCGCCCTCGCCGCGGCGCGGCCCGGGGGAGCCCCCGGCTCAGCGCCGCAGGTGCGCGTCCAGCCAGCCCACGACGTCGTCGAGGACCTCGTCCCGGTCGGTCTCGTTGAACACCTCGTGGCGGGCGTCCGGCCACACCCGCTCGGTGACGTCCCGCACCCCGCCCGCTCGCAGCAGCCCGGCGACCTCGGCCACCGCGGGCGCACCACCCACGGGGTCGACCTCACCGGAGACGACGAGGACGGGCAGGTCGGCGGGGACACGGGCCGCGACGGCCGGCTCGCCCACCCAGAGCAGGCCGGTGAGCAGGTCGCGGTAGAAGGCGGCGGTGCCGTGCCCTCCGCAGAGCGCGTCGGCGACGTAGGCGTCGACCCGGGCGGTGTCCCGGGACAGCCAGTCGAAGTCGGTGCGGTTCGGGCGGAACGGACGGTTGTTCGGACCCAGGACGAGGGCCTCCATCATCCGGCTGCGGACCCGCGGTCCCCGCAGCCGCACCTCCAGCTCGGCCAGCGCCAGCCCGACGCGGCCGAGCGCCCCGGGGTGCCCGGCCGTGCCGGAGAGCACGAGCGCCGCGAGGCGGTCGCCGTGACGGGCGGCGTAGGCCCGCGCCAGGAAGGAACCCATCGAGTGGCCGAGCAGCACGACCGGCGCGCCGGGGTGCTCGGCCTGTGCGTGCCCGGTGACCACGAGCAGGTCGTCGACGGCCAGCGCGAAGCCGGCCTCGTCCGCGAGGTGGGCCAGCGACCCGGGCCCGTCGCCGGTGGCCCCGTGGCCGCGGTGGTCGGCGCCGAGCACGGCATACCCCTCCGCCGCCAGGCGCCGCCCGAGGTGGTCGTAGCGGCCGAGGTGCTCGACCATCCCGTGGGCCAGCTGCACGACGGCCCGCGGCGGACCGTCCGGGAGCCAGCTGCGTCCGTGCAGGACGGTCCCGTCGGGGGCCGGAAGGGAGAAGGTCGCGGTGCTCGGTGCGGTCACGTCGTCAGGGTATGCGGCGCGCGCCCACGTATCCTGGGCGGGCACCCAGCCCCCTCCAGGACGGACGCCTCCGCATGAAGATCGCCGTTGTCGCCCTCGGCAAGATCGGCCTGCCCCTGGCCGTGCAGTTCGCCGACGCCGACCCCTCCCACGAGGTGGTCGGGGTGGACGTGGACCAGCGGGTGGTGGACCTGGTCAACGCCGGCACCGAGCCGTTCCCGGGGGAGGACCACCTGGCCGACAAGCTCGCCGAGCTGGTCCCGGCCGGTCGGCTGCGGGCCACGACCGACTACGGGCAGGCGATCCCGGGCGCGGACGCGGTGGTGCTGGTGGTGCCGCTTTTCGTCGACGAGGCCACCGGAGCGCCCGACTTCGGCTGGATGGACGACGCGACCCGGTCGCTGGCGGCGCACCTGACCCCCGGCACCCTGGTCTCCTACGAGACCACGTTGCCGGTGGGCACCACCCGGACCCGGTGGAAGCCGATGATCGAACGGATCTCCGGGCTGACCGAGTCGCCGGAGGACGGCTCCGACGGTTTCTGGCTTGTGTTCTCCCCCGAGCGGGTGCTGACCGGGCGGGTGTTCGCCGACCTGCGCCGCTACCCCAAGCTCGTCGGCGGCCTGACCGAGGCCGGCACCGCCCGGGCCGTGGAGTTCTACGAGGCCGTGCTGGACTTCGACGACCGCGACGACCTGCCCCGGCCCAACGGGGTCTGGGACATGGGCAGCGCCGAGGCCGCCGAGATGGCCAAGCTGGCCGAGACGACCTACCGGGACGTCAACATCGGCCTGGCCAACCAGTTCGCCCGGTTCGCCGACTCCGCCGGCATCGACGTGCACACGGTCATCGAGGCCTGCAACTCCCAGCCCTACTCCCACATCCACACCCCCGGCATCGCCGTCGGGGGGCACTGCATCCCGGTCTACCCGCGGCTCTACCTGTCCACCGACGCCGACGCCACCGTCGTCTCGACCGCCCGGGCGGCCAACGCGGCCATGCCCGAGTACGCCGTCTCCCGCGCCGAGGCCCTCCTGGGGTCGCTGTCCGGGCTGCGGGTCGTCGTGCTCGGAGCCTCCTACCGGGGCAAGGTCAAGGAGACCGCGTTCTCCGGCGTGTTCGCCACCGTGGACGCGCTGCGCTCCCGCGGGGCCCAGGTGCTCGTGCACGACCCGATGTACACCGACGACGAGCTCGCCGGCCACGGGTGGGAGCCCTACTCCCTCGGCGAGCCCGTCGACGTCGCGATCGTCCAGGCCGACCACCCCGAGTACGCCACCCTGTCCACCGACGACCTGCCCGGGCTGCGCCTGCTCCTGGACGGCCGCCGCGTCACCGACCCCGCCCGCTTCACCGGCGTGCCCCGGCTGACGATCGGCGGGGGTGAACCGGCTCCCGCATGAGCTGGCCGGAGGCGGCTCCCGGGATCGTCGGGCTCGCCCTGCTCTGGGTCCTTCCCGGGTATGCCGTGCTGCGCCTCCTGGGGGCGCGGGGGCTGCTGGCCCTGGGAGCGGGGGCCCCCGTCACCACCGGGCTGTCCGGGACGTTGGCCATGGCCTACCCGTTCCTGGGCGTGCAGTGGTCGCTGGCCACCCTGCTGGCCGGGCTGGCGGGCGCGGTCGTCCTGGCGGCCGTCCTGGGTCGCGTGCTGGGCACCACCACCGACCCGGCCGGGGTCACCGTCGCGGGGGAACGGCGCCTACGCACCGACGACCGCGCCTGGCTGACGCTGTCGTGGGCCCTGGGCGGCGGCGTCGTGGCCGCGGCCATGATGCGGGGCATGGGCCGGGCCGACCAGCCGCCCCAGGCCTGGGACGCCGTCTTCCACCTCAACGCCCTGTGGTTCGTCCGGGACACCGGCAACGCCAGCTCCCTCGGGGGGCTGGCGCCGATGTACGCCGACAACGCCGCCCCGTTCTACCCCGCCACCTGGCACGGCATCGTGGCCGTGGCACCCGGCTTCGACCGCGTCACCGAGGCCGCCAACAGCTCCTCCCTCGTCGTCGGGGCGGTCATCTGGGTAGCCGGCCTGGTGGCGCTGGCCCGGGTCGTCTTCCCCGCCCGCGCGCTGCCGGCCGTGCTCGTGCCGGTGCTGGCGGCCTCCTACGTGACCTTCCCCGACGTCGCGGTCTCGATGCTGGCCGTCTGGCCGTTCGCGCTCTCGGTGGCCTGCCTGCCGGGGACGATCGCCCTGGTCATCGCCACCCTGCGCGGGGTGCTCTCCTGGCAGATGCACCTGGCCCTGGCGCTCGGCCTGGGCTGGGCCGTCGTCGGCGTCGTGCTGGCCCACCCCTCGGGCGTCTTCTCGCTGCTGCTGCTGGGTCTGCCGCTGCTGACCGTCCTGCTGGCCCGCCAGCTGCGGCGGACAGCCCGGAGGGGCCGGCCGGTGCTGGCCTGGTCGCTCATGGCGGCCTGGGTCTTCCTCGTGGTGGGCGTGATCACCTTCCTGGTGACCTTCCCGCCGGTGCGCTCGATCATGGACTACCAGCGCGGCGGCCAGGACTCCTACCTGCCGGGCGTCGGCTCGCTGCTCATCGACCACCCGCTGATCTACGTCTACAAGATCACCTCGGTCAACCTCGTGGGTGCGGTGCTCGTGGCGACCGGGGTCGCGCTGACGGTCCGCCGCACCCACGCCCGCTGGCTGGTCGCGGCGCTCGTCGCCGCGGCGGCCGTGACCCTCCTGGCGGCCGGTCCGCCGGAGCAGCCGCTGCGGGTGCTCGCGGGCTTCTGGTACACCCAGGCGTCCCGGGTCAACCAGCTCCTGCTCGTGCCGGCCGTGGTCCTGGCGGCGGGCGGCGGGTCCTGGCTGGCCCGGCGGGCCGCCGAGCAGCTCCGCGTGCCCGTCGCCGCCACGGCCGGGCTCCTCGTCGTCGCGGTGGTCCTGCTCACCTCGGGGCTGCGGTGGACCTCGCACGTGCAGGTGATGGCCTCCACCTACACGGCATACCCCATCGCCTGGGGGACGATCCTGGAGCCGGAGGAGATCGCGATGGTCGACCGGGCCGCCGAGACCCTGCCCGACGACGCCGTCGTCCTGGGCGAGGCGGTGGCCGGCTCGCCCTACCTGCTGCACCGGGCCGACGTGCAGGTCGTCTTCCCGCAGCTCAGCCCGATCCCCGGCTCGCCGGCGCGCAACGTGCTCGAGCAGCGGTTCCACGAGTGGCGCACCGACCTGGCGGTCTGCGAGGCGGTCCGGGACCTGGGCGTGACCCACGTCTACGCGGACTCGTTGACGTTCGAGGACGAGCTCAACGCCAAGTGGGAGGAGACGACCCCAGGCCTGCGCAACATCACCCCTGGCGTCGAGGGATGGCGGAAGGTCGACGAGGGCGGGCACGCCTCGCTGTGGGAGTTCACCGGCTGCGACCGGTGAGCGACCGGCCGGTGGAGGGCGGGAGCGGTCAGTCGTGCCACTGCCCCCGCTGCCGGAGGACCTCCCTGAGCACGTCCGCGCGGTCGGTCATGATGCCGTCGACCCCCAGGTCGAGCAGCCGGTGCATCTCCGCCGGCTCGTCGATGGTCCACACGTGCACGAAGCGGCCGACCTCGTGCGCCGCGGCCACGGTCGTCGGCGTCACCACCGGGATGCCGCGGTGCTCCGCCGGCACCTGCAGGCCGTCCACGCGGCCCAGGCTGCGGGCCACGACCGTGGACCGGATGAGCGGCGGCAGCTCGGCCGCGGCCCGGAAGGAGGCGGTGCTGCGCTGACCGGCCGAGGTGGCCACCGGGCGGGTCAGGCGCATCACGGCCGCGTCCCGGCGCTGGTCGGAGAAGCTGGTCACGCAGACGCGGTCGTGGGCCCGGGTGCGTTCGATGACCCGGACGAGGGGCAGGATCGCGCCCGGGCTCTTGATGTCGATGTTGACCCGCAGCTCGGGCCAGGAGCCCAGGAGGTCCTCCAGCTGGGGGACCGGCTCGGCACCGCCGACGCGGGCACGCGACACCTCGCGCCAGGACAGCTCGGGGATCGCCCCGCGGCGGTCGGTCACCCGGTCCAGCGTCTCGTCGTGGAAGGCGACCACGACGCCGTCGCGGGTGGCGTGGACGTCGGTCTCCACGTAGCGGTAGCCCAGCCGGACCGCAGCCTCGAAGGCGGGCAGCGAGTTCTCCAGCCCCCTGCCGGTGTCGTCGAACCCCCGGTGGGCCATGGCGATCGGACCGGGATGGTCCAGGTATGCCGTGCGCACGGTCCGAGACTAACCGGGCCGGGCCCCCGTGACCGGGCAACGGCGCGGGCCGGATCCCGTCCCGCGGAGGCCGGCACGGGACATCTCAGGCCAGCCCGGCCCGGTAGGCCATGACCACGGCCTGCAGCCGGTCACGGGCGGCCAGCTTCTGCAGGATGTGGGCCACGTGGCTCTTGACCGTGGCCAGCTCGACGACGAGCCGGGCGGCGATCTCACCGTTGGACAGGCCCTGGCACATGAGGGCCAGCACCTCCCGCTCCCGCTCGGTGAGCCGGTCCAGCCCCTCCCGGGGGCGGACGGAGTGGCTGCGGACGAAGTGCGCGGCCACCCGGGACAGGACCTCCGGGGTCAGCACGGCCTCGCCGGCCGCGCACGCGTGGACGGCGGCGATCAGCTCGCGGGCGTCCGCGGTCTTGAGCAGGAAACCGTGGGCGCCGGCCTGCATCGCGCCGGCGACGTACTCGTCCAGGTCGAACATCGTCAGCACGAGGATGCGGACCTCGGGCAGGACCCGGAGGAGCTCGGTGGTGGTGCGCACGCCGTTCCACCCGGGCATCTCCACGTCCAGGAAGACCAGGTCCGGGCGGCGCTCGATGGCAACCCGCACCGCCTCGGCGCCGTTCCCGGCCTCCCCGACGACGTCGATCTCCGGGTCGCTGGCGAGGACCATCGACAGGCCCGCCCGCATGGAGGCGTGGTCGTCGACGAGCATGACGCGGACGCTCATCCAAGCACCTCCGTGGTCCGGGCCGCCCGGGTGGGGGCGGGCAGGAAGGCGTCGACCCGGAAACCGCCCCGGGTGGCGTCGCCGCCCGCCTCGAGGGTCCCGCCGGCCAGCGCGACCCGCTCACGCAGTCCCACCATGCCGTAGCGGCGCACCGGCTGGCCAGCCGGACCGGGTCCGTCGTCGTGCACCGAGAGCCAGGTGCCGTCCGCGGTGGTGCGGACCCGCACGGCGACGTCGGCGCCCGGCGCGTGCTGCATGGTGTTGGTCAGCGCCTCCTGGAGGACGCGGTAGACCACGCCCATCTGGGTCGCGGGCGGCTCGCCCACGAGGGTGAGGCCGACGCAGCCGCCCGTGGCGCGCACGCGGTCCACGAGAGCCAGGACGTCCTCGACGGTGCGGGGTCCGACCGCGGGCATCTCCTCGAACCGGTCCAGCGGGGTGAGCTCGCGCAGGGCCTCGTCGCTGGTGGCCACGACGTCGCGCAGCGCCCGGACGCGGGCCTCCGGCGTCGTCGCGACCTCCAGGACGTTGAGCTGCATCGAGATGAGGCCGACGCTGTGGGAGACCACGTCGTGCAGCTCGCGGGCCATGCGGACGCGCTCGGCGGTCACGGCCAGGGCCACCTCGTGGGCGGTCCGGCGGCGCAGCAGCGTGGCCGCCTCGGTGGCGGCCGCGGACCGGCGGGCCGTCCTGGACCGCAGGAGGCCACCGGTCAGGGCCATCACGACGACCGCCGCCGTCGCGCCGACACCCAGGGCGGGCTCCTGCTGACGGCTGGCCAGCACCGTCGTGGCCAGCAGCAGCGCGGCCCCGAGCTCAGCCCTACCCGGGGCCCCGGAGGCGGTGCGCCACAGCACCGCGCCGACGCCACGGACGAGCCACACGCCGGACATGACCGGTGCACCCAGCCAGGAGGCCACGGCGAAGACGAGGGACTGGACGACGGCGGTGACGACGGGCGCGACGGTGCGACCGACGAACGCGCCAGCCGCCAGGACGGTCGCCACGACGACCCCGACGGCCACCGCTCCGTCACGGGCGGAGGTGTTGATGACGGCCTCCGCCGCCCCCAGGGCCACGATCACCGCGGTCTCGACGACGTCCCGTCGGGGTGGCCTCCATGCCTGGTCGGTGGCCCGCGCGGGGCCTGCGGCCGGAGGCACCTCCTCCTGCTCGTTCACCGGGTCGTGGACGGGGCCGTCCGTCCCGTCGGCCACCCGCAGGATGCCCAGGAGCCGGCGCAGCTCGCTGGTCGCGACCTGGGTCCTGGTGCGCAGCGAGGCCACCAGGGCATCCCCGGCGCCCGCGTCCCCGGCGCCCGCGTCGCCGGCCGGACGGGTCAAGGCGCGTTCCGCCCCGTCCCGGACCTGGGTGAGGGTGTCCACCAGGACGCCGCGGATGTCGACGGCCAGCCGGCGGCGCTCCTCGTGCACGGCCCGGTCGGCCAGGACGTGGCTGGACACGCCGGCGTCCGCCCGCAACCGGGCCTCCTCGTCGCGCAGGGCACGGCGCGCCGCCAGGACGTCCCCGAGGACGAGGCCGGCCACCGACCAGACGTAGGCGGCGGCGAACCACAGCAGGACGGGGCTCTCCGGCGACGTGAGCAGCAGGGTGAGGGTGGCCAGGGCGCAGCCGGTCAGCACGACCGCCCCGACCGTCACCAGGGTCCGGCGGTGGGCGGACCTCGTCCTGGCCATCTCACCCCTCTCCGACGCCGTCCGGCCCAGGATCGCCCAGCCCCCCGAGCTGGGCAACCCTGGGCCGCGCAGCAGAGCGGCGGTCTCCTCCGCTGGGCTCAGCCGCAGTCGTGGGACTCGGCTCCCTCGATGTAGGTGCCCACCATCTCGAAGGGAAGGGTGGAACCGGCGCCGAAGTACTCCAGGCCCCGGCCGTCGGCCCCGTTGGGATTCATCCGACCCGTCCCCTTGGGGTCCCCGATCGTCATCTTCTCGAAGATCTTGATGGCGACCGGGAGCCCGGCCTCGTGGAGCGCGGCGTACCCCGCGTCCACGGCACCCTCGCAGGCGGTGACGTACCCCGCCTCGAACATGGCTCCCTCCTCGGCCGAGACGACGAACCAGTTGGGGGAGCTGGGCCCGTTGAGGGTGTACATCGGGACGAAGCAGTGATGGGCCGAGGCGGACCCGGCGGCCATCGCGACGGCGGCGGTGCCGGCCGCGGTGGCCAGGAGCCCTCGGCGGACGATGCGGTGCATGGGTGTTCCTTCCGTGGCGGGGCGACCCGGCGTCGCCCGCTGCCCTCCAGTGCACCGGTGGCCGGTCGCCGACCACGACCGCCAGGAGGACGAACCTGCTCATCCGGCGGGACGAGCGTCGTCCGCCCCGAGGATGAGGCTCTCCCTGACGGCAGGGCCTACCGCAGCCGCAGCGGGCCGTCGTCCGGCGGCGGGGGAGAGGCCTCGCCGACCTCCTCGAAGGGCGGCACGCCCCGCTCGGCGGCCGCGAGCTGCGCGCTGGGCCGCCAGGTCGTCGGGAAGTTCGCCCGCGCCGCGGCCCGGGTCAGGGTGACGTCGTCCAGCGGCGCCCTGGAGGCCACGAGGACCACGTTGCCGAACCTCTTCCCCTTGGCCACCTCCCGCAGGACCAGCTGGCCCACGTGGGGCAGCTCGGTCCGCAGCGTCGCTCCCAGCCGGGTGACCCAGCGCAGTCCGGGGGAGTCGGCGGCGTTGACGAGCAGCAGCCCGTCGGGCGCCAGCACGCGTGCCGACTCCCGGGCCCACCGGCGGCCGGCCAGCTCGGCGGGCAGCCGCCCGTCGTCGTAGGCGTCCACGACCAGCACGTCGGCCGACCCGTCCCTCAGCCCGGCGATCCCCTCCTGCCCGGTCAGCGGTCGCACCCTGATCCGGTGGCCCCGGGGCAGCGGGATCTCCCGGCGGACCAGGTCGGTCAGGGCGATGTCGGGCTCGAGGACGATCTGCGGGGACCCCGGGTGCATCCGGTGCACCCAGCGGGCCAGCGTCATACCGGCTCCGCCCACGTGGGTGACCGCCAGCGGCGCCGGGTCCGGGCGCAGGGACTCCAGCACGAGGGCGAACTGCTGGACGTACTCGAAGACCAGCAGCAGCGGGTCGTCGGGGTCGACGTAGGACTGCGGGTGCCCGTCGCGGACGACGGTCGCACCGCCCCGCTCGTCCCAGACGATGCTCATCGGGTATGCCGTGGCCGGCGTCCGGTGCGCGGCTCAGATGTCCCGGAAGGTCTGGATCTGGGCCCCGAGGGCGTTGAGCCGGGTGGCCAGGTCCTCGTAGCCGCGGTTGATCACGTAGACGTTGCGCAGCACCGAGACGCCGGGAGCCGCGAGCATCGCCAGCAGGATGACGACGCCGGGGCGCAGCGCGGGCGGGCACATGATCTCGCCGGCGCGCCACTTCGTGGGCCCCTCGATCATGACCCGGTGCGGGTCCATGAGGTGGACCTTGGCCCCCAGGGTGGTGAGCTCGGTGAGGTAGATGGCGCGGTTCTCGTAGACCCAGTCGTGGATGAGCGTCGAGCCGTGCGCGCACGCCGCGATGATCGCGAAGAACGGCAGGTTGTCGATGTTCAGGCCGGGGAAGGGCAGCGGGTGGATCTTGTCCAGCGGCGCCTTCAGCGGTCCGGGCACGGTGCGCAGGTCGACGAGCCGGGTCACCCCGTTGGCCGAGGTGTACTCCTCGGAGAGCTCGCACTCGAAGCCCATCGTGTCCAGGACGGCCAGCTCGATCTCCATGAACTCGATCGGCACCCGCCTGATGGTGATCTCACTGCCGGTGACGACCGCCGCCGCCAGCAGGCTCATCGCCTCGATCGGGTCCTCCGAGGGGGAGTACTCGATGTCCTGGTCGATGCGCTCCACGCCGGTCACGGTGAGCGTCGTGGTGCCCAGCCCCTCGATGGTCACGCCCAGCTGCTGGAGGAAGACGCACAGGTCCTGGACCATGTAGTTGGAGGAGGCGTTGCGGATGACCGTGGTGCCCGGGTGGCGGGCGGCGGCCAGCAGGACGTTCTCGGTGACGGTGTCGCCGCGCTCGGTGAGCACGATGGGACGCTGGGGGCTGGCGGTGCGGTCCACCGACACGTGGTAGGACCCCGTGGTGGCCGTCACGTCGATCCCGAAGTGCCGCAACGCGATCATGTGGGGCTCGACGGTGCGGGTGCCCAGGTCGCAGCCGCCGGCGTAGGGCAGCTCGAAGGTCTCGAACTCGTGCATGAGGGGACCGAGGAACATGATGATCGTGCGGGTGCGCCGGGCCGCGGTCTCGTCCATCGCGTCGAGGTCGATCGTCTCCGGCGGCACGATCTCCAGGTCGGAGGAGTCCGGCAGCCACCGGATCTTGAAGCCGATCGAGGTCAGCACCTCGGTGATCCGGTTGACCTCCTCGATGCGGGCCAGGTTGCGCAGGGTGGTCCGCCCCTTGTTGAGCAGGGAGGCGCACAGCAGGGCCACGGCGGCGTTCTTGGAGGTGCGCACGTCGATCTCGCCGGAGAGCTTGCCCCCGCCGACGATCCGCAGGTTCTGCGGCACCCCCGAGGAGACCTGGACGATCTCGGAGTCCAGCTTCTCCCCGATGCGGGCGATCATCTCCAGGGAGAGGTTCTGCTTGCCCTGCTCGATGCGGGCCACGGCGCTCTGGCTGGTGCCGAGGAGCTGGGCGAGCTCTGCCTGGGTGAGGTCCTTGTGCCGACGGGCGTCGCGGATCAGGCCGCCGATGCGGGAGAGGTAGCTCTCAGTCATGACGGCCACTGTAGATCACATATGAGATAGACGCGGGACCGCGCGCGTCGGTCGAGGTCAGCCCGACCTCAGTGCCGAGTGCACCACCGGGACCACGAGCTCGCGCTGCCAGGGGCGCGCCCCCAGATCGGCGAAGGCGGCCTCCAGCGCCTCCGGCGTGGCCGGTGACGGGGGCTCCCACAGCACCCGGCGCACCAGGTCGGGGGTCATCAGGTTCTCCACGGGCACGTCCACCCGCTCGGACAGCTCGGCGAGCCCGGCGCGGGCCCGCTCGAGCCGGGCCGCGGCCTCGGGGTCCCTGTCGGCCCACGCCCGGGGCGGGGGAGGGCCGTCCGGCCGCGGGGGTGGCGGGGGCAGCTCGTCCTCGGGGAGGTCGGCCGCCCGCCGCAGCGCGGCCAGCCAGATCCGCTGGTGCCGCGCCAGGCCCTGGTCGGCCCGGCGCTGGCGGGCGTGGCTGCGCTCGGTCTTGCCGCCGGCAAGGTCGGCGGCGTGCTGGGGGAGGCGGGCGGCGAGGTCGACGAGGGTGGCGTCCGGCAGGATCCGGCCGGGAGGCACGTCCCGCTCCCGCGCGAGCCGGTCGCGCTCGAGCCACAGCTCCCGCAGGGCCGCGGCCTGGCGGGGCCGGCGGGCCCGCTGCGCGCCGCTCGTGCGGCGCCAGGCGTCCTCGTCGTCGCGCTGCGGCCCCACGAAGGAGACGAGCGCCTCGAACTCCTGCCGGGCCCACTCGAGCTTGCCCTGCTCGGCGAGGTCGCGCTCCATCCGGTCCCGCAGGTCGACGAGCAGCTCGACGTCGAGGGCCGCGTACCGCAGCCAGGGCTCCGGCAGCGGCCGGGTCGACCAGTCGACCGCCGAGTGCTCCTTGGCGAGGGTGACGCCCAGGTAGTACTCCATCGAGGCCGACAGGCCGACGCGGGGCAGCCCGGCGAGCCGGGCACCGAGCTCGGTGTCGAAGAGGCTGGTGGGTCGCAGCCCGACCTCGGCCAGGCAGGGAATGTCCTGGGTGGCGGCGTGCAGCACCCACTCGACCCCGTCGATCGCCCGGGCCACCGGGGAGAGGTCCTCGAGGGCGACCGGGTCGACGAGCCAGGTGCCGGCCCCCTCCCGGCGCAGCTGCAGCAGGTAGGCCCGTTGACCGTAGCGGTGGCCCGAGGCCCGTTCGGCGTCGACGGCGACCGGTCCCTCGGCACCGGCGAGCGCCTCGGCCAGCTCGGCGAGCCGGGACGGCGTCTCGACCACGGCGGGAACGCCTTCCACCGGGGCGTCCAGCGGCTCGAAGTCCTCGAGCGCGACCTCCCGGTCGTCCCCGCGGGGCTGGTTCACCGGCGCAACCCCGTGATCGCCACGACCCCCTCCGGCAGCGGCGGCAGGCCGGCCAGCGTGCACAGCAGGTCTCCCCACGCCCCCAGGTGGGCGGCCGTCTCCTCGGCCTCGCGGCCCGGGGTCAGGACCGGCGTCCACGAGGCCCGCAGCTCCAGCTCCACGGTGGGCGGCCGGTCCTCGAGCGCGCCGAAGCTCTCGGACGTCACGCAGGTGACGGTGCCCGCCGGGGCCGCCCACGTCAGGTCCGCGGCCTCGAGGGCGTCGGTCAGCCAGGACCATCCCGCCTGACCGGCAAGAGGGTCGTGACCCACCTCGGGCTCCATCTCGGCCTTGGCGTAGCTGACGATCCGCCACGGCCCCTCCCAGGGCTCGGGGCAGTCGGGGTCGTGCAGCAGGACGAACCGGCCGGTGGCGATCGCGTCGTCGTCCTCGGTAAGGTGGCTGGGGACCACCTCGCCCGAGAGGGCGACCGCCTGCGGGGCCAGCCGGGTCGGGGCGGGCACCTCCTCCAGCCGCAGCTCGGGACGGGTCGTGGCCAGCCGGATGCCGTCGAGGGCGAGCGCGAACGGGGAGACGGCGGAGGTCCCCGCCGGTCCCGACGCCGTGGAGCGGCCCGCGGTCCCCGACCGCGGGCGAGGTCCGGATCCGCGGCTCACCACGCCTCCACAGTAGGCCGCACCAGCGGCTGCGGCGTGGAGGCGAGGCCGACCGCGTGTCCGTGGACAGGGGCCCGCCGGGCTCCGCGTGGGACACTTCCGGGGTGAGCGTTCCCACCCCCCAGGCCGACAGCGTCCTCGTCCGTGCCGCCCGCCGGCAGCCCGTTCCGCACACCCCCGTGTGGTTCATGCGTCAGGCCGGGCGCTCCCTGCCGGAGTACCGCGCGATCCGCGCGGACGTGCCGATGCTGCAGTCCTGCCGCACGCCGGAGCTGGTCACCGAGATCACCCTCCAGCCGGTCCGACGGCACGGCGTGGACGCCGCGATCTTCTTCAGCGACATCGTCGTGCCCCTGCAGGCGGTCGGCCTGGACCTGGACATCGTGCCGGGCACCGGCCCGGTGGTGGCCCGGCCGGTCCGGGAGCGGTCGGACCTGGACCGGCTGCCCGAGCTGACGCCGGAGCACGTGCCGGACATCACCGAGTCGGTGGGGCTGCTCGTCGCCGAGCTCGGGGACACCCCGCTCATCGGGTTCGCGGGAGCCCCGTTCACCCTCGCCTCCTACCTCGTCGAGGGCGGACCGTCGAAGAACCACGAGCGCACCAAGGCGCTCATGCACGGTGACCCGCAGCTGTGGCACGACCTGTGCGCACGGCTGGCCCAGATCTCGCTGGCCTTCCTGCGGGTGCAGGCAGACGCGGGCGCCTCCGCGGTGCAGCTGTTCGACTCCTGGGCCGGCCACCTCTCGCGGGCCGACTACCTCCGGTTCGTCGAGCCGCACAGTCGCGCCGTGCTGGAAGGGATGGGACGGTCGCACCCCGACCTGCCCCGGATCCACTTCGGCGTGGGGACCGGCGAGCTGCTCGCGCAGATGGCCGAGGCGGGGGCGGACGTCGTCGGCGTGGACTACCGGGTCAGCCTGCCCGACGCGGTCGAGCGGACCGGGGGCCGGTATGCCGTGCAGGGCAACCTGGATCCCGCGCTGCTGTTCGCCCCCTGGGACGCGCTGGAGCGGAGGGTGCGCGAGATCGTCGAGGAGGGCCGGCGGGCCCCGGGCCACATCTTCAACCTCGGCCACGGCGTGCTCCCCGCGACCGACCCGGACGTGCTCAGCCGGGTGGTGGAGCTGGTGCACGAGGTGTCGCGGCGCTGACGCCCCGGAAGACCTGCGCCCGGCGTCCCGGCCCCTGGTGGAGGGTCAGCGGTCGCCGAGGAAGCCGTCCGGGGTGACCGGCAGGGCGCGCTTGTGGGCGGTGCGGCGGTACCAGCCCAGGATCGTGGCCTCGTCCTCCTCGGCGATCTGCTTCCCCTCGAGGTAGTCGTCGATCGCCACGTAGGTGACGCCCAGGGCCTCCTCGTCGGTCAGCAGCGGCCGGTCGCTCTCCAGGTCCGCGGTGGGCACCTTGTCCACCAGCGGGTCCGGGGCACCCAGGACCCGTCCGACGTCGCGCACGCCCCGCTTGGGCAGGCCGAAGAGCGGCGTGACGTCGGCCGCCCCGTCGCCGTACTTGGTGTAGAAGCCCACGATCGCCTCGGCCGCCTGGTCGGTGCCCAGGACCAGCATCCCGCGGGCCCCGGCGATCGCGTACTGCGTGACCATCCGGTGGCGGGCCTTGACGTTGCCCTTGTGGTACTCGTCCACGTCGTCGTGCACGTCCAGGCCCGCGTCGAGCATCGCCTGCCAGTGGGCATCCACCCCGGGGCCGATGTCGATGGTCATCACCTCGTCCGGGGCGATGAACTCCAGCGCGGCCTGCGCGTCGTCCTCGTCGGCCTGCACACGGTAGGGCAGCCGGACGCCGACGAACGCGGCCTCGCCGCCCTCGGCACGCACCCGCTCGCAGGCCAGCTGCGCCATCCTCCCCGCCACGGTGGAGTCGACCCCGCCGCTGATGCCGAGCACATAGCCCTTGGTGCCCGTCCGGCGCAGGTACTCCGCCAGGAAGGAGATCCGGCGCTCGGTCTCCGCGGCCGCGTCGAAGGTGTCCGGGTCGACGACCTCGAGGGCCGCACGGATCTCGTCCTGGGTCTGTCGGTCGGTCATGCGGCCGACTCTAGCTAGGGACGGGGTGAGACGCTGGGCGGATGACCTCCTACCTCGTCGTCGGCGGCGGCGTCGCCGGCCTCACGGCGGCCGACGAGCTCCTCCGGCGCGACCCCACGGCCGAGGTGACCCTCCTCGAGGGCAGCGACCGCGTCGGCGGCAAGATCCGCGCCGGTGCCGTGGCCGGGGTGAGCGTGGACGTGGGGGCCGAGGCGGTGCTGGCCCGCCGGCCCGAGGCGCTGGAGCTGATGGAGCACGCCGGTCTCGGGGGGCAGGTCGTCCACCCCACGGGAGCCTCCGCCCAGATCTGGTCCCGCGGGCGCCTGCACCGCGTCCCGCCACGGACCCTCATGGGGGTGCCGGCCGACCCGGGGACGCTGACGGGCCTGCTCACCGACGACGAGGTCGACCGGGTGCGTCACGAGACCCCCGGCGTCCGCCCGGGACCGGACGAGGACGTGTCCGTGGGGGAGCTCGTCGGGTCCCGCCTGGGGCGGGCCGTGGTCGACCGGCTCGTCGAGCCGCTGCTGGGCGGGGTGTATGCCGGGTCGGCCGACCTCCTCTCCGCCGCCACGGCGCTGCCCGGGCTCCTGGCCGCCGCGCGGACGGGGGAGCCGCTGCTGGCCGCGGTGGACCGGGTCGTCCCGGCAGGGGGCGGCACGCAGGCCCCCGCACCCCGACCGGTGTTCGCCACCCTTGCGGGAGGGCTGCACCGGCTCCCGGCCGCGCTGGCGGGGTCGTTGGAGTCGCGCGGTGCCCGGGTCGTCCTGGGGACGGTGGCCCGGGAGCTGCACCGGCGTCCCGACGGGGGCTGGGAGGTGGTGACCGGCCCGCGGCCCCGGCCCACGTCATACCTGGCGGACCGCGTCGTGCTCGCCGTCCCGGCCGCGCCCGCCGCCCGCCTGCTGCGGCCGGTGTCGCCGGAGGCGGCCGGACTGCTGGGCGAGGTCGAGACCGCGTCCATGGCGGTGGTCACCCTCGCCTACGGGAGCCGCGAGCTGGGCGAGCTGCAGGGGTCCGGCTTCCTCGTGCCCCCCGTCGACGGCCGGACCGTCAAAGCGTCCACCTTCAGCGCGGCCAAGTGGGACTGGGTGCGCGAGGCCGGGCGGGGCGCCGGCCCCGACGGGCAGGACCTGACGCTGCTGCGCGTCTCCGTGGGGAGGCACCGCGAGGAGGCCACCCTGCAGGTGCCCGACGCCGACCTGGTCGCGGTGTGCCGCTCCGAGCTGGCCGCGGCCCTCGGCCGGGACCTTCCCTCACCCGTGGACGCCCACGTCCAGCGGTGGGGCGGCGGCCTGCCGCAGCACGCCGTGGGGCACCAGGACCGGATCGCGCGGGTGCGTGCGGCCCTGGCGTCCGTGCCCGGCCTGGCGGCGTGCGGGGCGGCCTTCGACGGGGTCGGCATCCAGGCCTGCATCGCCTCGGCGCGCCGGGCGGTCGAGGACCTGGGGTGAGGCACCCCGCCGGGCCCCGTCCAGCCGGAGCGGGGACAATGCCGCCATGACGTCCTACACGCCGCCCACGTCCGAGCAGGTCGACGAGATCAACGCTACCGTCCGCTACGCCGCGTACTCGGTGTTCCGGGCAGCGGCCCCGCTGCCGCACGAGCGCGACGGTCTGGTGGCCGAGGTCGAGAGCCTCTTCGCCGAGCTCGAGGACGAGGGCCTGGTCGTGCGGGGCGTCTACGACGTCTCCGCCCTCCGCGCCGACGCCGACCTCATGGTCTGGTGGCACGCCGAGGAGGTGGAGACGGTGCAGCGGGCCTACCAGCGCCTGCGCCGGACCGAGCTGGGCCGGCACCTGGACCCCGTCTGGTCGGTCGTGGGGCTGCACCGGCCCGCGGAGTTCAACCGCGGGCACGTGCCGGCGTTCCTCTCGGGCCACGAGCCGGGGAAGTACCTGTGCGTCTACCCCTTCGTGCGCTCCTACGAGTGGTACATCCTCGACCCCGCCGAGCGCGGCCGGATGCTCCGCGAGCACGGCCAGGCGGCCGCGGGCTACAAGGACGTGCTGGCCAACACGATCTCGGCGTTCGCCCTGGGTGACTACGAGTGGCTGCTGGCGTTCGAGGCCGAGGAGCTGCACCGCATCGTCGACCTCATGCGCGACCTGCGGGCCACGGACGCCCGGCTGCACGTGCGCGAGGAGGTCCCGTTCTTCACCGGGCCGCGGGTGGAGCTGGGCCAGCTGGTCGCCAGCCTCCCCTGAGCCGGGCGCGCCGCGGCATACCCTCGCGGTCATGGTCTCCCGCACCCGCTCGGCGCGCGCCTCGCGCCGGCGCGCGCGCCGGATGGCCCGGGTCGAGCACGACCTCACACCCGCCCAGTGGGCGCTGCTGGTCGAGGCGTGGGCCGGCTGCGCCTACTGCGGCGCCAGGACGCCAGGCCTGCAGAAGGACTGCCTGCTGCCGATCTCGCGGGGCGGGCGCTACACCCTCGACAACGTCGTGCCGGCCTGCCGGTCGTGCAACGCGAGCAAGTGCTCCACCGAGGTCACCGTCTGGCTGCGGCGCAAGAAGCTCGACGAACGGGCCTTCCTGGTCCGGCACGCCGAGCTGACGGCGGTCGTGGCCGGCAGGGCGGCCGACCACGACCCGGTGACGGGGTGAGGCGCGCTCAGCCCCGGTCGCCCTCCGCCGGCTGCAGCGTCATCGCGATGGAGTTCATGCAGTAGCGCAGGTCGGTGGGGGTCTCGTAGCCCTCGCCCTCGAAGACGTGCCCCAGGTGCGAGCCGCAGGAGGCGCAGCGCACCTCGGTGCGGGTGCGGCCCAGGGAGTTGTCCTCGATGTACTGGACGCGGTCCTCGGCCAGCGGGGCGTAGAAGCTGGGCCAGCCGCAGTGGCTCTCGAACTTGGTCTCGGAGCGGAACAGCTCGGCCCCGCAGGCGCGGCAGCTGTATACGCCCTCGGTGGTGGTGTTCGTGTACTCCCCGACGAAGGGACGCTCGGTGCCCGCCTCGCGCAGGACGTGGTACTCCTCCGGCGTCAGCTGCGTCCTCCACTCGTCCTCGGGACGGGCGGTGGGGTATGCCATCGCGTTCTTGGCGGCGTCGGTCGCGGGGGTGCTGTGGTGGTGGGCCATGTCGTGGTCAACGACGTGCGCGCGGAGTTGTTCCCGGGCGGTGCGGCCGCTTCCGTGCCGCACCGCCCGGACGGTCCGTCAGCGCTGCCTGGTCATCTCGCGGAAGGAGAACGTGCCCAGGTAGCCCTCGGCGTGGTCGAACGAGGCCCCGCCGACGGTGCCCTCCACCGCGGCCTGCCGGGTGCTCTCGGTGCGCATGCCCTTGTAGAAGAACCCGCTGACCGGGTCGCGGTAGCTCTCCGTGGCCCGGTAGGTGGCCGCCTTCTTGGTCAACGCCGTCAGCGCGAGGTCCACCGACATGGTCTCCTCGGTCTCGACCAGGTAGCACTCCTCGTAGTCCTCGTACATTTCGCACTCCCAACGGCCCACCGCCAGCTCGGCCTCGACCGTCGCCGAGCCGCCCCGGCGGTCGATCCAGACGGAGGCGTCGCCCAGGTCGGCGAGGAAAAGCATCGCGTCCTCGACGTCCGTGCAGGACTCCCAGCCCTCCTCCGACCACGGGTCGGTGACGCCGCCGTCGCAGGCGTAGCTGTCGATGTAGGCGTAGACGTCGGTGTACTGCCTGCCCACCTGGGCCGAGACGTCGACCAGGTGCACGTTGCCGTCAAGTCCGTCGACCTGGCCGACGAGGGTGCCGTAGGCCGCGGCGTAGGCGCCCGACTCGACGTACCGGGAGCTGTCCGGCGGTGCGGCCGTCGCCGACAGGGCCGCGCCCGCGACGAGCGGGGCGGCGAGGAGGGCGGTGGTGAGGGTGCGGGTGGTGGTGCGCATGATGGTTCCCCTTCGAACCGGGGCCGTCCCCTGGACGGCCCGTCAGGCAGGTGCCGAGCGGCACCTGTGCTGATCATCCCGCCGAAACCGCCCACTGTGGTGCACTTCATCCCCAGTGATCTTGGTCACATCGCACGGGCGGGCGGCTCGGTAGGTTGGGGCCATGCCCGAGGCCCTCACCCTGACCGCTCCCGGACCCGACGGGACGGACCGGCAGGTCCGCCTCTCCAGCCCGGACAAGGTCGTCTGGCCCGCCACGGACCGAGGCGCAGCGATCACCAAGGCCGACCTGGCGGCATACCTGCAGGCCGTCGCGGAGCCGATGCTGCGCGGGCTCGCCGACCGCCCGGTGACCCTGCAACGGGTCCGCGGGGGGATCGAGGGGGAGGAGTTCTACTCCAAGAACCCTCCCAAGGGGGTCCCGGAGTGGGCGCGGACGACGATGGTCACCTACCCCAGCGGCCGCAGCCACCCGCAGCTGGTCGTCGACGACCCGGCCACGCTGCTGTGGACCGCGCAGATGGGCACGGTCACCTGGCACCCCTGGCCGGTGCGCACCGGGGACAACGATCACCCCGACGAGGTGCGGGTGGACCTGGACCCGCAGCCGGGCCGCGACTACCGGGACGTGGTCGAGGCCGCGCACGGCCTGCGGACGGTCATGGCCGAGGTGGGGCTCGACCCTTACGTCAAGACCACCGGCAGCCGGGGCGTCCACGTCTTCGCCGCGGTGCGCCCGACCCTGGAGTTCCTCGACGTGCGGCACGCCGTCATCGGCATCGCCCGCGAGCTGGAGCGTCGGCTGCCCGACCTGGTGACCACCGCCTGGTGGAAGGAGGAGCGGGGCGAGCGGATCTTCGTCGACTACAACCAGGCCACCCGCGACCGCACCCTCGCGGCCGCCTGGAGCCCCCGTATCCTGCCTGGCGCGCCGGTGTCGGTGCCGGTCTCCTGGGAGCAGCTCGACGAGGTCGATCCCACGACCCTGACGGTGCACACGGTCCCGGGGTGGCTGGCCGAGCACGGCGACCCCTGGGCCGACCTGCACGAGGACCCGGCCGACCTCGCCGCCGCGCACGCCCTGTGGGAGGCGGACCTGGAGCGCGGCCTGGGGGAGCTGAGCTTCCCGCCGGACCACCCCAAGATGCCGGGCGAACCGCCGCGGGTGCAGCCCAGCAAGAAGGTCGCCGAGCACTGGGACGAGCACGGCAACCGCGTGGAGCCACCGTCGGCCGGACCGGATCGGGCAGACTGACCCCGTGGACCTGCCCGTCGTGCCACCCGTCGCGCCCATGCTGGCCAAACCGCTGAAGACGCTGCCCGCGGGCTGGTGGTACGACCCCAAGTGGGACGGCTTCCGCTCGATCGCCTTCCGCGACGGCGACGAGGTGGTCCTCGGGAGTCGCAACGAGAAGCCGCTGACCCGCTACTTCCCCGAGGTCGTGGAGGCCGTCCGGGCGCACCTGCCGGAGCGGTGCGTCGTCGACGGGGAGATCGTCGTGGCCACCGCAGACGGCACCAGGCTGGACTTCGAGGCGCTCCAGCAGCGGATCCACCCCGCGGACTCCCGGGTGCGGATGCTGGCCGGGGCGACACCGGCGACGTTCGTCGCCTTCGACCTGCTGGCCCTGGGGGACGAGGACCTCACGGATATGCCGTTGCGCGAGCGGCGGGCGCGGCTGGACGAGGCGCTGGGCGGGCTGGGCACCCCGGGGGGCGTCGAGGACGGCCGGCCGGTCGGGGTGCACCTGTCCCCGGTCACCGACGACGAGGCCGTGGCGATGCGCTGGTTCCAGGACTTCGAGGGGGCGGGGCTCGACGGGTTGATCGCCAAGGACCCGGACGCGCCGTACCAGCCCGGGAAGCGGGTGCTCACCAAGCTCAAGCACGAGCGGACGGCGGACTGCGTGGTCGCCGGCTACCGGACGCACAAGACCGACGACGAGGCGATCGGCTCGTTGCTGCTGGGCCTGTGGACCGAGGAGGGGACGCTGGCCAGCGTGGGCGTTGCCTCGTCCTTCCCGATGAAGCGCCGACGGGAGCTGTTCGTCGAGCTGCAGGGGCTCGTCACCGACCTGGACGGCCACCCGTGGGACTGGGCGCGCCACCTGGCCGGCGAGCGCACCCCCCGCAAGAGCGAGCAGTCGCGGTGGGCGGCGGGAAAGGACCTGTCGTTCGTGCCCCTGCGGCCGGAACGCGTCGTGGAGGTTCGCTACGACTACCTCGAGGGGGAGCGGTTCCGGCACACGACCCAGTTCGTGCGTTGGCGCCCGGACCGCGACCCGCGCAGCTGCACCTACGACCAGCTGGAACGCCCGGCCGATTTCGACCTGGCCGACGTGCTGGGGGTGGGTCGATGACGAGCGGGGCCCGGCGGGCGGCCTCGGTCGGGGCCGGCGTGGTCGGTGGCGCCGCCCTCGGCGGAGCGGTGTCGATGGGCACCGCCACCTACTTCGCCCACCGCATCATCACCCCTGAGCACGAGAAGAAGGACGACACCACGATCGTCGAGGTCGGCGAGGACACGGTGACGCTGCGGGCCACGGCCTGGACCACGGCGTCGGGCCGCTACGGGCTGTGGCTGGACGGCGGGGCCGGCCACGCCCGACTGGGCGAGGTGGTCGAGCCCGGGGACACGCCTGTGCGAGGTCGGCGGTCCCCGGCGACGGTGACCCGTCGCCTGCTGGGCGTGGACCGTGGGGAGCTGGCCCCCGGCAGCGCCAGGTGGAACAAGTACTTCTACTGCGGCACACCACGGTCGGCGCTCGGGCTGGAGCACGAGGACGTCGTCGTCACCTCCGACGTCGGGGACCTGCCCGCCTGGCGGGTCGCCGCCGACCCGGACGCCGACACCGGGGACTGGGCGATCCTCGTCCACGGCCGCAGCGCCCAGCGCGAGGAGTGCCTGCGTGCCCTGCCCGTCCTCCACCGGCTCGGTTTCACCAGTCTGGTCCCGATGTACCGCAACGACATCGGAGCACCCCCGTCGGCGGACGGCCGGTACAGCCTGGGCCTGTCCGAGTGGCGCGACATCGACGCCGCGATGCGGTTCGCCCTCGCGCACGGCGCGCGGCGGCTGGTGCTGGTGGGGTGGTCCATGGGCGGCGCGATCGTCCTGCAGGCGCTCAACCGGTCCGACGTGGCCCACCGTGTGCACCGGGTCGTCCTCAACGGACCGGTGATCGACTGGGGGTCGGTGCTGGCGCACCAGGCGGACCTGCACTTCATACCCCGTCCCATCGACCACCTGGCCCGCTCGCTCATGCGCTCGCGCGCCTCGCGCCACCTGCTGCGGATCGCCGAGCCGGTGGACGTGGCCGCGACCAACTGGGTGGACCGCGCCGACGAGGTCAGCCACCGGATCTTCATCATCCACTCCGCGACCGACGAGACGGTGCCCTTCGGTCCCTCGCAGGACCTCGCCCGCAGACGTCCCGGCATGGTGCACACCTTCGTCTGGCCCCGGGCGCGCCACTGCCAGGAGTGGAACACCAACCCGGCGCTGTGGGAGGACCTGGTCGCCAGCTTCGTCCGATGACCCGGTGGGCGCCGTGCCGTCGGCGGCGCCCACCCCGGGGGGGCTCTGCCAGGATGGGCCGATGGGCAAGAGCAAGAAGAAGCAGAAGAAGACCGCGGCGGAGCCGGCGGGCACCCCTGACCCCGTCGTCGAGACCGACGCGGGGACCCCGTTCAGCGACGCGCTGCGCGTCGGGGACGACTTCGTGCTGGCCGACGTCGACCCCCGGGCGACCCCGGAGTTCGACGGGGGGAAGGCGGAGGGCAAGGCGGCGCTCCAGGAGGTCGACGACGAGCTCGACGCGCTGCAGGAGATGCTCTTCGCCGGCAGCACGGCGGGGGACCGGCGCCGTGTCCTGCTGGTGGTCCAGGGCATGGACACCGCGGGCAAGGGCGGCATCATGCGACACGTCGTGGGGGCCGTAGACCCCCAGGGCGTGCAGATCCGCGCGTTCAAGAAGCCGACCGAGGAGGAGAAGCAGCACCCCTTCCTCTGGCGCATCCGCAAGGCCCTGCCTGAGGCCGGGATGATCGGCGTCTTCGACCGGTCGCACTACGAGGACGTGCTGGTCGTGCGGGTGCACGACCTCGTCCCTCCGGCCCAGTGGGCGCGTCGCTACGCGACCATCAACGAGTTCGAGCAGGGCCTGGTGGACGACGGCGTGACCCTGATCAAGGTGATGCTGCACATCTCCCCGGAGGAGCAGAAGGAGCGGCTGACCGAGCGGCTGGAGCGGCCGGACAAGTACTGGAAGTACAACCCCGGCGACGTCGACGAGCGGGCGCACTGGGAGGCGTACCAGGAGGCCTACCAGGCCGTGATGGACCGGTGCAGCACCGAGGCGGCACCGTGGTTCGTCGTCCCGGCCGACCGCAAGTGGTACGCCCGGCTGGCCGTCCAGCGGCTGCTCCTGGAGCACCTGCGTGCGCTGGACCTGCGGTGGCCGCCGGCGGACTTCGACGTGGAGGCCGAGCAGGAGAGGCTCGCCGCCAGCTGACCGGACGGGTCGTCA
This sequence comes from Ornithinimicrobium kibberense, assembly GCF_006519705.1. NCBI lineage: Bacteria > Bacillati > Actinomycetota > Actinomycetes > Micrococcales > Ornithinimicrobiaceae > Ornithinimicrobium > Ornithinimicrobium kibberense. Next base: position 20,657 of record NZ_VFXM01000012.1, on the reverse strand, counting down.
GTCCCCGTTCGTCCCCGACAGCTGGGGATGGGGGGTGGCCTGGAGGAGGACGACGGCGCGGGGAGGCATGGGGTGCGTCGACCCCGTCTCCCACGGGACGTCGTCGTCGATGTCGTCCCCCGAGGTGTCCACCGCGACCCGCCAGGTCGTGGTGTCGATGCCCTCGGGGACGGTGAACTCGACCGTCTCGTGGTGGCCGTTGACGAGCAGCAGGAAGTGGTCGTCCAGGACGGGGCGGCCCCGCTCGTCGGTCTCGGTGATGGCCTCTCCGTTGAGGAACACCGCGAAGGCCTGCTTCTTGCGGTGCCACCCGTCCTCGGTCATGACCGAGGCGTCGGGGGAGTACCAGACGATGTCGCCGAAGTCGCTCTGACCCCCGTGGTCGGCGTCCCCGGCGAAGAACCGCCGCCGACGGAAGACGGGGTGCTCGCGCCGCAGCTGGATGAGGTGGGCGGTGAAGGCGAGCAGGTCGCTCTGCTCGGGGTCCAGGTCCCAGTCCATCCAGGCCAGCTCGTTGTCCTGGCAGTAGACGTTGTTGTTGCCCATCTGGGTGCGGCCCATCTCGTCGCCGTGGGCCAGCATCGGCACGCCCTGGCTGAGCATCAGGGTGGCCAGGAAGTTCTTCTGCTGGCGAAGGCGCAGCGCCTGGATCTCCGGGTCGTCGGTGGGTCCCTCGACGCCGCTGTTCCAGGAGCGGTTGTGCGCCTCCCCGTCGTTGCCCCCCTCGCCGTTGTCCTCGTTGTGCTTCTCGTTGTAGGACACCAGGTCCCGCAGGGTGAAGCCGTCGTGCGCGGTGATGAAGTTGACGGAGGCGAACGGGCGGCGGCCGCTGTGCTCGTAGAGGTCCGAGGACCCGGTGAGCCGGGAGGCGAACTCGCCCATCGTGGCGGGGGCGCCGCGCCAGAAGTCGCGGACGGTGTCGCGGTACTTGCCGTTCCACTCGGTCCACAGCGGCGGGAAGTTGCCCACCTGGTAGCCGCCGTCGCCCAGGTCCCACGGCTCGGCGATGAGCTTGACCTGGGAGATCACCGGGTCCTGCTGGATGATGTCGAAGAAGGCCGAGAGCTTGTCGACCTCGTGGAACTGGCGCGCGAGGGTGGCGGCCAGGTCGAACCGGAACCCGTCGACGTGCATCTCGGTGACCCAGTACCGCAGCGAGTCCATGATGAGCTGCAGCACGTGCGGGCTGCGCATGAGCAGGCTGTTGCCGGTGCCGGTGGTGTCGTAGTAGTGGGCCTTGTCGAAGTCGACCAGCCGGTAGTAGCTGGCGTTGTCGATGCCGCGGAAGGACAGGGTCGGGCCCAGGTGGTTGCCCTCGGCGGTGTGGTTGTAGACCACGTCGAGGATGACCTCGATGTCGGCCTCGTGCAGCGCCTTGACCATCGACTTGAACTCGGTGACCTGCTGGCCGCGGTGGCCGTAGGCCGAGTACGCGTTGTGCGGGGCGAGGAAGCCGATGGTGTTGTAGCCCCAGTAGTTGGACAGGCCCTTGTCCTGCAGGTGGGGGTCGTCGACGAACTGGTGCACGGGCAGCAGCTCGATCGCGGTCACCCCCAGGGTGGTGAGGTGCTCGATGACCGCGGGATGGGCGACGCCGGCGTAGGTGCCCCGGATCTCCGGCGGCACGTCGGGGTGGTTCATGGTCAGGCCCTTGACGTGGGCCTCGTAGACCACCGTGTCCGCGTAGGCGTGCCGCGGCGGACGGTCGTGGCCCCAGTCGAAGAACGGGTTGACGACCACCGACAGCATCGTGTGCAGCAGCGAGTCGTCCTCGTTGTAGGAGGTCGGGTCGCCGAAGTCGTAGCCGAAGATCCCCTGGTGGTTGCGGATCTGGCCGCTGATCGCCTTCGCGTACGGGTCCAGCAGCAGCTTTTTCGGGTTGAACCGGTGACCCTCCTGCGGCGCGTACGGCCCGTGCACGCGGTAGCCGTAGCGCTGGCCCGGCTGGCAGTTGGGGATGTAGGCGTGCCAGACGTGGGCGTCGACCTCCTCCAGGGGGATGCGCGTCTCCTTGGCCCGCTCGCCGATGAGGCACAGCTCGACGGCGGTCGCGTGCTCGGAGAACAGCGCGAAGTTCACCCCGCTGCCGTCGAAGGTGGCGCCGAGGGGGTAGGCGCTGCCGGGCCAGACATCCATGGTGGTCGTCTTTCGGGAGGGAGGGACAAGGGAGGGACCGCGTCGTCACCGCCATCCATTGTGACCGAACGGGCCGCTTCTCCCGACCACGACGGGCCCGCGACACACGTCCCGACCCGGATTTGGACGACCGGCGCACGTCGGCTAGTGTTCTTTCTCGCGCCACCGATTCGGTGGGGCACGCGGACGTAGCTCAGTTGGTAGAGCGCAACCTTGCCAAGGTTGAGGTCGCCGGTTCGAGGCCGGTCGTCCGCTCGGAGGCACAACCACCGAATGCCTCTTTGGTGGCGTGGCCGAGAGGCGAGGCAACGGCCTGCAAAGCCGTCTACACGGGTTCAAATCCCGTCGCCACCTCGCAGGACCGGCCAGCAGCACCGGCCACGGGCGATTGGCGCAGTGGTAGCGCGCTTCCTTGACACGGAAGAGGTCACTGGTTCAAACCCAGTATCGCCCACCAGTTATAAACACCCCCTGACCTGCAAAGACAGGCCAGGGGGTGTCTGCGTTCGCCGGGTCCGTGTCGCCCCCGTGTCGTTCAGGTCATGGACGGATGCTTCCCGGACCGTTCTCCCAGTCGTCGAGCGACCCGGACAAGCGCCCTGCCGCATGCGGTGGTGAAACCCGAAGGCGGATGAGACGCGCATGTGGGGGCATGGCGACCACAACCAGAACGGCGACCGCGATGTCCTCACGCCGCTACGAGACCCTCGCTGCAGCGGCCGATCGTACGGGCATCAGCGTGAAGACTCTCCGTCGGCGCATCGCTGACGGCAGCCTTCCTGCGTACCGCACGGGAAGGCGGATCATCCGCGTCTCACCCGAAGAGGTGGACGGGCTGTTGAAGCCGGTGCCCTCGAGTGTGGTGTGAGTGGCCTCACCGCAATGAGCTGGCCGTCCAGGTCAGAGGCCGGGGCGTGGCGGTGGTCGAGGAGGTCGAGGGGCTTGTCGAATCCTTACCGAGTCTTGGGTCATTCCATACCCGTACGGGGATAGCGTCGGCCGACAACGGACTGACTGGATGCGATAGCAGTTGTCCACAGGTTGCATATCCGTCGAGGCGTGGGCGGCCACGTTGGGGCTACGGTCCTTCGAATCGAGAATTGGTGGACCCCGGGAGTTGCGATCGGACGCATGGGGACCTCGAGGAGGTTGCGATGATGAGAAGGCAGGCTGGCCTGGGGGCTGTCCTGGGGCTCGCAGCGGTCCTGGTCCTGAACGGGTGCAGCGACGAGCTCCCCGAGGAAGCTGACCCTGTACCGGCGGCCACCACGGAGACTCCCTCGCCCTCGGAGTCCGACCCGACGACCGAGGCGCCGGTTGACGACGCGGAGACCACGAGCGCGCCGCCGGAGTTGTCGGTAGAGGAGGACGAGGCCGACATCGAGGAGACGCTGCAGCTCTACACAGTCGCGTTGAGCGACGCCTTCAACGGCGATGGATCGATTGAAGGTATCTATCCGTTCTCCCGGGACGCCGCCCGGGAGAAATGGGTCACTGAGGTCATGGCGGCCAAGGCCCAGGAGCTCAACTTCAGCGGGACCATGGACGTCGAGGCACTCGAGGTCACCGTCGGCGGGGAGACAGCAGAGGCGGTGGCGTGTCTAGACGTGTCGGCTGTCCAAGCGGTTGATGCGGACGGCAACTCGGTCATCACTGAGGATCGATTGGATCGAACGCTGCAGGACTACGTCCTGGAGCGTGACGACTCGGCCCAGTTGGGCTGGTACGTCGTCGAGGACACGAACCGGAACGAACCGTGCGACGGTTAGCGCTCCTGTGGTCCACCCTGTCTCTGATTATGGGGTCCACCCTCGCCACCCTGGCCAGTGCGCCGGCCGAGGCCGAACCAGAGTGTCGGGAAGTCAGTCCGATGACGGGCCAGTGCATCATCTATGTTCCGCCTCCGCCGCCGGACTACCCGGACCCGCCGAGAGACGTCCCTGGGGATCCTGGTGATGGTAGCGGTGGTGAGGAGCCGGTGTGCGCGGACCCGCTGGTGGATCGTGTGGTCCCGTGCGTCGTGCACGACTGGTACTGGTCCTATGACTGGGCGTGCTGGACGAAGTATGCCGACCCGCAGCCGCCGTGGAGCGATCCGGTCTGGAGCGGGCGGACCGATGGGGCGATCTTCTGGTGCTCCCGCGGGGTGACCCTGACCGACCCGTTCCCTGCGGACACGATCCCTCGGTGGGCACCGTCCCCGCCGTGGGGTGCGCCTCCGGACCCGGAGGCGTTGGCCCGGGCGGCGGTGGAGTCGATGGGGCTGCGGGCGATTCAGATCGGGATCGTTCCCGAGCAGGGGCCGGGCCGGGTCGGGCTGGTGGGGTTGCCGACGTGGATGTGGGTGCAGGACCTGGGTGGGGCGACGTGGGGGCCGATCACCCGGACCGCGACCAGCGGGCCGTGGTCGGTGACCGCGACAGCTGAGGTGGAGCGGATCGAGTGGGACATGGGGGACGGGACGACGGTGGTCTGCACGACTCCGGGTACCCCGTACGAGGACCGGTTCGGTGACATGGACAGCCCGGACTGCGGCCACCGGTATGAGGTGCAGGGGCACTACCCGGTCTCGGCTACCTCGTACTGGGTCATCACCTGGGCCGGCCTGGGCCGGTCGGGAACCATCGAGATGGACCTGGTCCAGGAGGGGCAGATCGTGATGGGGGAGGCCCAGGTGCTGAGCCAGTAGCGCAGGCAACGTCATCGGTTCGGGTGCGGGACACCGCAAGCACTCGACCAGCAAGATCGGGGAGAGACGCACATGGCGAAAAAGTTCGACCAGGCCGACGGTCAGGGCGGCACCGGCGGCTCGATCCCGCCCGGCACACCACGACCCGCGGTGGAGACGGCCCGGGTGGCGGCGCCGCCGAAGCTGCGCCGGCGGCCGTTGCTTGCCCTGGCGGGTCTGGGTCTGGTGGTGATGGGGGCCCTGCTGGCGGTGTGGGTGTACCTGTCCAACACCGATGCCACGAGTGCGGTGGCGGTGCGGGACACAGTGATGCGGGGGGAGACGATCACCGCGGCGGACCTGATGACGGTCCAGGTGACCCCGGACCCGGCCCTGCAGCTGGTGCCGGCCGCCGGCCTGGACTCCTTCGTCGGCCAGCGTGCCGCCCGCGACCTGTCCGCCGGGGCGCTGCTGACCCCCGATGCGGCCGCCGAGCAGGTCGTCCCCGGGGCCGGTGAGTCCGTGGTGGGTCTGGCGCTGACGTCCGGGTTGATGCCCGGGGAACCGTTGATGGTGGGGGACCGGGTGCGGGTGGTGGCCACCCCTGGTCAGGCCGGGGACCCGGCGGCGTTCGAGTCCGCGGACACCGTGTTCGGGGCCGAGGTGGTCGGCGTGGCTGCCTCGTTGGAGTCGCCGCAGACGGTGGTCTCGGTCCTGGTCCCGGAGCAGGACGCCGCGAAGATCGCGCAGTGGGCCTCGGCGGGGCGGGCCGCGGTGGTGCTGGACAGCCGGGAGGGCGACTGAGATGGCGGTCATCACGCTGACGTCGGCCTCCGGTTCGCCGGGGGTGACGACGACCGCCCTGGGGTGGGCGCTGTCCCGTGGGCGGCCCACCGTGCTGGTGGATGCCGACCCGACCGGGGGTGCGTCCATGCTGGCCGGGTACCTGCGCGGGCAGCTGGTGCCCCCGGACGCGCTGCTGGAGGCCTGGGCGGCTCAGCAGCAGGGCCGGCTGCGGTCGGTGCTGCCGTCGCTGACCATGTCCCTGCCCGACTCCCAGGTCGGGCTTCTGCCGGGTGCCCGGTCGCACGGCCAGGCTCGGGGGCTGGTCGGCCTGTGGGAGCCGTTGCTGGCCGCGTTGAAGGCGTTGGAGGGCACGGGGCAGGACGTTCTCGTCGACGTGGGGCGTCTGGGGCTGGCCGGGTCGCCCACGCCGTTGCTGCACGGGGCGGACCTGGCCCTGGTGGTCTGCCGGTCCGACCTGGTGTCGCTGTCGGCCCTGCGGTCGTGGCTGGCCACCCTGCACACCGAGCTCGAGGAGGTCGGTGGCGCGACGTCGCTGGGCGTGGTGATCGTCGGCCCCGGTCGGCCCTACAGGGAGGCCGAGGTCGGCAAGGTCCTGGCCCCGGTGTGCGGCGGGCGGTCCCCGGTCCTGACGTCGCTGGCCTGGGACCCCAAGGCCGCTGCCGCGTTCTCCGCCGGCGCCCAGGTGCGCCGGCTGGGCTCGAGCAAGCTCGTGGCCAGCCTGCGGCACCTCGACGACGCCGCGCGAAAGCGGATCGCGAGCACCACCCACGACCTGGACGAGGTGCGGGCATGAGCATCGAGAACTACGCCGTCCAGCCCGAGGGGACGGCCAGCTGCGACCCGACCGGGCTGCCACTGTTCACCACCCCGCCCACCACGGAGACTGCCACCACCCCTGGGTCGTGCCGTGGCCGTCGACGCGGGGGATTCACCCTGAACCAGGGCACGGGCGAGCAGTCCAGCCACCCCTCGGCACTTGGTGCTGCCTCCCACCCGGAGCAGGGTCGGGGCGACAACGTCGTGCTCCTGCAGACCAGGGACGCGGGCCGGGCGGGCCGGCACGGCTGGTCCCAGGACGCCCTGGACTGGGAGCTGGTGGCCAGCCTGCGGCAGCAGACCGCGGACCGCCTGTCCCAGGAAGGGACCCCCACGGGAGAGGAAGACCGGGGCGCCCAGCAGGAGCGGGGACGGGCGATCATCACCGAGCTGCTGGGTCAGGAGGCCACCGAGCGGCTCCGGGCCGGGGAGACCGCCTGGGACACCGACACCCAGGGTGGCCTGGCCAGGGCCGTGTTCGACGCGGTGTTCGGGCTGGGCCGTTTGCAGCCGCTGGTCGATGACCCGCAGGTGGAGAACATCATGATCTTCGGCCACGACCAGGTCACCGTGGAGCTCACCGGCGGCCGGCAGGTCATGGCGGCGCCGGTGGCCGACTCAGACCAGGAGCTGGTGGACTTCCTGTCCTTCGTGGCCTCCCGCTCGGAGGTGAACGCCCGCCCGTTCTCCCCGTCCCACCCCGAGCTGCACCTGCGCCTCGACGGTGGTGCCCGTCTGGCGGCGCAGGCGTGGGTGACGCCGCGGCCGCAGGTGGTGATCCGCCGCCACCGGCTCACTGAGGTGTCCCTGGGAGACCTGGTCGACCTTGGCGCGCTGGACCCGGTCGCGGCCTCGTTCCTGGCCGCGGTGGTCCGCTCGGGCCGTTCGGTCGTGGTCTCCGGCGCCCAGGGCGCGGGCAAGACCACGATGGTGCGGGCCCTGTGCAACGAGATCCCCAGGTATGAGGTCATCGGCACCTTCGAGACCGAGCACGAGCTGCACCTGCACCAGATGCCCGACCGGCACCCGTACGTCTTCGCCTGGGAGGCCCGGCCCGGGTCCGGCGAGGTCGGCCCGGACGGGTCACGGGCGGGGGAGTACACCCTGGACCAGGCACTGCACGGCAGCTTCCGGATGAACCTGAACCGGCAGATCGTCGGTGAGGTCCGCGGCCCGGAGGCCGCGGCCATGCTCAAAGCCATGCAGTCGGGGGCGGGGTCCATCTCCACCACGCACGCCGCCCACGCCGTCGGTGCCGTGGAGAAGCTGGTCACCTGCGTCATGGAGTCAGGCCAGCACGCGACCCACGACTTCGCCCTCCGCGCGGTCGCCTCCGGTGTCGACGTCGTCGTCCACGTCACCAAGCAGACCCTGCCGGCCGACGACGGCACGGCGCAGGTGTCCCGGTTCGTCTCCGAGATCATCGCCGTCGCCCTGGGGGAGGAGCAGACCGGGTACGCGGTCACGCACGTGTTCAAGGCCGACCCCGGGTCGGCGACCGCCCGTCCGCACGTCCTGCCCGACGACTACCGGGACCTGGCCCGGTTCGGTTTCGACCTGGCTGCGTTCGCCCAGGAGCAGGAAGGGACCGGGGCATGAGCACCTTGCTCGTCGCTGTCGCCGGCGCCCTGGTCGCTGGTGGCCTGCTCGCCCTGGTGGCAGGGCTGGCGGTCCGGCCGGTCCCCCCGGCCCGGCCACGGCGGGCCAGCACCCGGCGTGGCCGGTTGAGTCCGCGTACCCGGATGCTGGCAGGTGTCGGTCTGGGCATCGGCGCTCTGGTGGCGGTGCTGACCGGATGGGTGATCGCTCTGGCCGTTGCTCCGCTGGCCCTGGCCGGTGTCCCGGTGCTGCTGGCCGCGCCCCCTGCGCAGCGGGAGGTGGCGCGGCTGGAGGCGATGGAGGAGTGGGTGCGCACGGTGGCGGGCACCCTGGGGGCAGGGGTCGGGCTGGAGCAGGCGCTGCTGCGGTCCCTGCGCTCCACCCCGGGGCCGATCAAGCCGGAGGTGACCCGCCTGGCAGGCCGGCTGCGGGCCCGGTGGGCCACCGAGGACGCGCTGCGGGCTTTCGCCGACGACCTGGACGACCCGACCGGGGACCTGATCGCCGCCAACCTGGCCCTGGGGGCCCGCCGCCGAGGCGGCGGCCTGGCCACCGTGCTGGGTGCGCTGGCGCAGTCCGTGGGTGAGGACGTGCGGGCCCGGCGCGAGATCGAGTCCGACCGGGCCAAGCCGCGGGCCAACGCCCGCCTGATCACCGGCATCACGCTGTCGGTGCTGGTCTTCCTGTCCCTGTCCGGGAGCTACATCGCCCCCTACGGGACCCCGGTCGGGCAGGTGCTCCTGGGCACCTTCCTGGCCATGTACGTCGGGATGCTGATCTGGCTGCGCACGATGGCCCGCGGCAAGCCGATGCCCCGCTTCATCGGCACCTCCGTGCGGGAGCGTGCGGCATGACCGTCCTGCAGCTGCTGCTGGCCGCCGGCGGGCTCGTCGGTGCCGGCCTGGCCCTGGTGCTGTTCCAGCTGGTCCCGTCCCACCCCGACCTGGGGCAGGCGCTGGCCCGGCTCTCCCCGACCGGCGCCCGGGAGGCCCAGAACGCCGCCCTGGCCCAACCCCAGGTCAAGGGGGCCGGTGCTGACCGGGACCTGCGCGATGTGCTCGGTGCCTGGGGTGCCCGGCACCTGCCGGCCAACCTGTGGGGCAGGGTGGCACCGGCCGACCTGGCCGTGCTGGGGATGACCCCTGCGCGGTTCTACGGCGAGAAGATCCTGTACGCCTTCATCGGCCTGGTCGCCGGTCCGCTCCTGGCCGCCGCGGCCATGTTCTCCTTCTCCATCCCGGTGTACGTCCCGGTCCTGGCCACCCTCGTGCTGACCGTGGTGCTGTGGTTCGTCCCGACCTACAACGTGGTCACCGACGCCCGCGACGCCCGGGTCGAGTTCGCCCGTTCCCTGGGCGCGTTCGTCGACCTGGTCGCCCTGGAGATGACCTCCGGGTCAGGCCCGAGGCAGTCGATGGAGGCCGCGGCCGCGGTCGGGGACTCCTGGGTGTTTCGTCGGATGCGGGAGGAGCTGGCACGCACCCGCTGGTCGGGGATCACCCCCTGGGACGCGCTGCGGCACCTGGGCAACGAGATCGACATGCCCGACCTGCACGATCTCGCCGACATCATGCGCCTCTCCGGTGAGGACGGTGGACGGGTCTACCCCCAGCTGAAAGCGAGAGCGGCCAGCATGCGCTCGGCGATCCTGTCCGCGCAGAAGACCCGCGCCAACGAGGTCAGCGAACGGATGACCCTGCCGATGACCCTGCTCGGGATGATCTTCCTGCTCATCCTCGTCACCCCCCAGGTCCTGCGCATGGTGGGGAGCTGACCGACACGGCACCCACGACGCGGACCCGCCGCCAGGGACACCCACCCGACGAACGCAAGAACCATCCGCACCATCACGAAGGGGAGAAACCCATGAAGAAGTCCACGTATCACTACAGCGCCCAGGTGCGCACCTACCCGCGGCGTCTGCGCCAGGAGATCGTCGCCCGCGGTGAGCGGGGGTCGATCTCGGTGGAGACCGTCGTCATCGCCCTGGGCCTGTTCGCCCTGGCCACCGTGATCGTCGGTCTGCTGACCGCCTGGGCGACCGGCAAGCTGGGTGGCCTGAGCTGATGGCCCGCCGACTCGGCCTGCGGCCCCGGGGAGTGGTGCGTGTTCTGCGTGCCACGCCCCGGGACCGTGGTTCGAGCTCGGTGGAGGTCGTGGTCCTGCTGCCGCTGGTGTTCCTGCTGCTGTTCGGCATGGTGCAGGGCGGGCTGTGGTTCCACGCCCGCGCGGTCGCCCTGGGCGCGGCCACCGAGGGTGCGCGCGTCGCCGCCGCGGAGAGCTCCTCGGCCGGTGCCGGGATCTTCGCAGCCACCTCGTTCATCGCCGACGCCGGCAGTGGCGTGGTGATCGACCCCGCCGTCACCGGGTCGCGGTCGGCCACGACGGCGACCGTGACCGTCACCGGGCAGGCGCAGAGCCTGGTCCCTTTCCTGAACCCGTCGGTGGCCCAGTCGGCCAGCTTCCCGACCGAGAGGATCACCGGAACCTCTCGTGGGTTTGGGATCTCGGAAGGCTGGTACGCCGGGCACTTCGGGGGTGGACGGTGAGGGTGGGTATGCGACCGAGCCTGGGTTGGCGAACTGGCAGCTGCCCGGGCCTCCGCGGCGTTGTCCGGGGTCGACCGCACGTGGGCACGGTGAGCAGGAGTGGCGGTCGCAGCAGGGCGCAGGTCGGTGGCGGAACGACCGGTCTCAGGGGCATGGACAGGATGCCCACACACCTCGCCACCGTGTCGAGGAGATCCGTCCCGGGAGGATCCGAGTGATGAGCGATTGGGACGTCTTCGGTTACATCGTGTTTGGTCTGGTCTTCTGCCTGGCCCTCTTCGGACTGTGCATGACTGCTCACCAGACCGGCGTGTCCGCGGAGCTGCGGTGGTGGCTGCGCCGTTGGTGGTGGGACCGCCGCCACGGGCGTGGTTCCTATGACCTCGTCGCCGAAGAGCGCGCAGTCCGACTTCGGGACGCGTGGGTGGTCGAGATGGAGCCCACATGGAATCCCCACGATCCGGGACGTGAGAACTTCGAGCGGTGGGAGAGGATCGTGGAAGCCTGGAGCAAGATGGCGCCCACGTGGGAAGGCACCTCTGAGGACGTCGAGCGGTGGGAGCACACCCGGCGCGAAGCGGCCCTGCGCGCAAGCACCCGGGAAGAGGGTGGATGTGATGAGCGTGCGGAACCGCACCGACCGTGAGCAGAGTACAGAAGCCGTGGTGGCTGCGATCGGCATTCCCGCCGTCATGCTCTACGTGGCCTTGCTGACGGTCGTTGGCCGGCTCCAGCTCGCGATCGCTCATCAGGTGGTGGAGCTCACTGCTGTGCCGGAACTGATCGGGTTAGGGACATGATCCGAACGCGCCGGGCCGGGTTCGACCGCGGAGCGGTGTCGGTGGAGATGGTGATCCTGGGGCCGGTCCTGCTGTTCTTCGTCCTGGCGGTGCTCTTCGCCGGCCGGTACGCCCTGGCCCAGCAGTCCGTCCAGGCCGCGGCCGCCGAGGCGGCCCGGGCCGCCTCGATCGCCCGGTCGGCCGGGGAGGCGTCCGGTTCTGCGACCGGGGCGGCGTCGGCGTCGTTGGCCAACCAGGACGTGCGCTGCGTCACCCGGTCGGTGTCGGTGGACACCAGCGCCTTCGCGCAGGACCCGGGCACGCCCGGGCTGGTCACCGCGACCGTGTCGTGCCAGGTCGACATGTCCGACCTGGCGTTCCCCGGCATCCCCGGCAACCGCACGCTGGAGGCGACCATGTCGTCCCCGATCGACACCTACCGTTCGAGGCAGGGGTGAGACCGTGATGACCAGGAACAGGGTGATTGCGTGCCTGCGGGAGCGTGTCGAGCGCGGGTCGGTGGGGGTGTTCGTCATCGTTCTCGCGGCCTCGTTCCTGATCATGGTCGGGCTGGCGGTGGACGTCTCCGGGCACCTGCACGCGATGCAGGAGGCCCGCGCGACCGCCCGTGAGGCCGCCCGCGTCGGGGGCCAGCAGCTGCAGACGCCCACCGGGGTCCGCGGCCTGGGGGCCGTGGCCGACCCCGGCCAGGCCGCGGCAGCCGCGCAGGCCTACCTAGCCAGCGCCGGAGTCGCCGGTTCGGCGTCCGTGACCGGCCCGGCCAGCATCAGCGTCGACGTCACCTCGGTCTACCCGACCAAGTTCCTGTCGATCATCGGCGTGCCCAGCCTGAGTGCCACCGGCACGGCGCAGGCACGGATCACCCGGTCCGTGGGAGGAGTGGAGCAATGAGAGTCCGTCGACGCCTTCTCGGCCTGGGCGCCCTGGTCGTCCTGGCCGCCATCCTGGTGGGCCTGCCCGCCGTGTTGCTGGCCCTGGGCGGGAACCCGCTGCCGGGAACCCTCCCCAGCCTGGACCAGGTCCGCGCCGCCCTGCTGACCCCTGACGACGGCACCCTGGCTCTGACCGGGGCCAAGTTGCTCGGCTGGGTGGTCTGGGCCGCCCTGAGCCTGAGCATCGTCGTCGAGGCTATCTCGGCGCTGCGCGGCGTCCAGCCTCCGAGGCTGCCTGCCCTGTCCCTGCCCCAGTCCGGCATGCGACCCCTGGTCGTGGCCGCGCTGGCCCTGTTCATCGCCGCCCCCGGCGGAACCGTTCCGGCGGCCACGGCGGCACCCGCCCCTGCGGTGACGGCCTCTGCCCCGGTGACGGCCGGGGCCGGCACGGCCCCCGCCCCAGTCACGGCGACCCCTGCAACCGGCACCGAGCAGGAGTCCACGATCTCCTACGTGGTGCGCCCTGGGGACACGCTCTGGTCCATCGCCGCCCAGCACCTGGGGTCCGGTCACGACTACCACCGCATCGTCGACCTCAACCCCGAGCAGCTGGCCGGTGGCGCCGACTGGGTCACCCCCGGCATGGTGCTGCACCTCCCCGCGACCGAGGCCGGGACAGGCACCGGCGAGCAGGCCGGCCAGGACCAGGACGTGGTGGTGCAGACCGGTGACACCCTCAGCGGTCTGGCCGCCGAGCACCTGGGCGAGGCCGACCGGTGGCCAGAGATCTACGAGGCCTCCACGGGCACCGTCCAGCCGGACGGGCGACGCCTGAGCGACCCCGACCTGATCTATCCCGGCTGGCGCCTGGACCTGCCCGACTCGGCCGTGGGCCAGGAGCAGGAACGGCCGGCGCCGACCATCGCGGATGCGCGGACTGCCGCGGACGTCGGCACCGCACTGGGGGCGCAGCCAGACACCCCCGACGCAGGCGAGCCGGAGCAGCCCGCCGAGACGAGCCCGGCAGGTGGCGCGTCCGCCCGGTCGGGCATCACCCTGGGTGCCGCCGTGGGCGCCACCTCCATCGTCGACAGCGCCGCGCAGGCCGGACCCGACACTGGTGGAGACGTCGGTCGCGGCGTCGGTGGGGACGCTGCAGGGAACGGCAGGGGTGCGGATGGGGACGTTGCCCTGGACGGAAGGGACGCTGCCGGAGACGGTGAGGAGGACACCCCTGCGGCGTGGTTGCTGGAGGGCATCGTCGGGTCCGGGGCCCTGCTGGGGGGTGCGCTGTTCCTCGCGCTGACCTTGCGCCGCCGGTCCCGGTTCCGGACCCGCCGCCCAGGGCGTGCCCTCGCCCCGCCGGACCCGGTCCTGGTCCCCGTGGAGAAGACGATCCAGACCCGCGGCCGGTCTGCGGCTCCCACCCTGGAACAGGTGGACCAGGCCTTGCGCCGCCTCGGTGGGGCGTGCGCCGCGACCGGGGCCCCTGTCCCGGCCGTGGCGGCCGTGCAGCTGGCCGGTGACGGCATGTGGCTGCACCTGTGGCAACCGGCCGACCTGGGAGCCCCGTGGGAGGACACCGGGGACGGGCAGCACTGGTTCCTGCCCGCCGGCACTCCGGTGGAACAGATCGGGCCCTGCAGTGAGGACGCTCCTGCACCGTTCCCGCTGCTGGTCTCCATCGGCGCCGGGGACGACGGGTCGGCCTGGTTGCTGAACCTGGAGGACCTGGAGGTGGCCCTGACCGGGCAGCCCGAGTACGTGGACGACCTGGCCCGCTACCTGGCTGCCGAGGTCGCGGTGAACCCGTGGTCGGCCGGGGTGCGGCTGGACTGCGTCGGCATCGCCTCCGAGGTCGCCCAGATGAACCCGGCCCGGGTGCGTGTCGCGGACACCGGCGCGCTCGAGGACCTGGTCGCCGAGGTCGTCGGCGTGATCGACCGGGTGGGGGAGCAGGGCGTGCCCACCGCCCGGGTCCGCCAGGACGGCGAGGACACCTGGCCGGCCCGGCTGGTCCTGCTCGCCACCGAGGGTGCGGCGCCTGCGGCCACCGACCAGCTGCGTCAGCTGCTGGCCCGACACGCCGGGAGCACGGGCGCCTGCCTGGTCGTCCGCAGCGGCACCCCCACCGCCACCGCGATGCACATCGAAGCCACCACCGACGGGCGGGTACGTATCCCCGCCGCGGGGCTGGACCTGGTCGGCGTGGGCCTGACTGCCGACGAGGCGGCCGGGTGCGCGGCGCTGCTGGCCCAGTCGCATGCCGAACCGGACGTGCCGATGCCGGCAGCCACCCCCGACAGCGACGAACACCAGGAGGACTGGCGGGGCTGGAGCGACCAGGCCGGCGCCCTCCGCCCCGAGCACAGCGCCGGGCGGGACGCCGCCGACCAGGACCTGACGACGCTCCTGCCGCAGGAGGATGAGGTCTACGAGCAGGAGGCGGCTACCACCGCAGAAGACCTTGCGACGCTGGCCCCGCGCGTGGAGCCCGACGTCGCCCGCCAGGTGCTGCAGGTCGACCCCACCCTGGACGCTGACCTGGCCGCATGGTGGGACCCCACCGCCCGAGTCCCCCGGCTCACCCTCCTCGGCCCGGTCAAGGCCAAGACATGGGGCAAACCGCTGGCCGAGCGCAAGGCGTACCTGACCGAGCTGCTGGCCTACCTGGCGCTGCACCCACGAGGGGTCACCACCGCCCAGACGGCCGAGGCCTTCGGGATCACCGAGACCAAGACCCGCGACTACATCGGCCGCTGCCGTGACTGGCTCGGCACCGACCCTGCCACCGGCGACCTGCACATCCCGCACGCCCAGGACACCCCCGCCACCCGCGAACGCGGCGTGAACGTCTACCAGGTGCTAGGCCTGCTGGTCGACGTCGACCTCTTCCGCCGGCTGCGTACCCGCGCCACCGCCCGCGGCGGCACCGAGGGCATCGAGGACCTCAAGGCTGCGCTGCGCCTGGTCCAGGGACGACCCTTCGACCAGCTTCGCCGCGGCGGCTGGGCCTGGCTGTTCGAGGGGGACCGTCTCGACCACCACATGACCTGCGCCGTGGTCGACGTCGCCCACATCGTCGCCACCCACCACCTGCAGACCGGTGACCTGGCCGGGGCACGGGCAGCGGCGCAGATCGCCTACCTCGCCGCCCCGGACGAGGAGATCCCCACGCTCGACCTGGCCACCGTCACCGCACGCGAAGGCAACACAGCCGAAGCCGTCCGCCTGCTGCAGACCGACATCTGCAACCGCACCGACGACCCCGACCTCCCACCGGCCGAGCTACCCGAACGCACCCAGCAGATCCTCGACCGCCACGCCTGGCTGGAGGACCGCAAGGAAGCCGTCTGACGAGTGCCTACCCGGGGGGGAACCCACCTCAGTGACGACCACGTGCGCGGGGCGGCTTCTCAACGGCAGTGACACGTCAGGGCCCCGATGCTCGTGACATCGCGACTCCGCCGAGGTGCGTGACAGACCGGATCCGCCGATGAGCGGGCGTTCCCTAACGGTGTCGCTGCTTTGTATTTAGGGTCTCCTCGGGGGCATGTGCGCGATGTTCCAGTGGTGGCCGTCCTAGAGGGACGGTTACCCGAGCGCTCTATCGACCGTCCCGCCTGGGGCGGTCTTTTGCTTGTGAACGATGCAGGCAGGTCGCCTCAAGGGGGCTTACCCTTGCAGGAGACCCGCCCCATGACCATGCAACGCGACCTGTCCGGCATCACGCCCTCCGGTCATCTCACCCTCGGCAACTACCTCGGCGCCCTGCGACGTTTCGTCGAACGACAGCACACCGTCGATGGGTTCTACTTTGTCGCCGACCTTCATGCTCTGACCACTAAGCACGACCCTGCCAAGCATCGCGAGCTCACGACGTCGACTGCCGCCCTTTTTCTCGCTGCTGGCCTGGACCCACAGCGTGCGACCGTGTTCGTACAGTCCGACGTGCCTGCCCACGTGCAGCTGGCCTATCTGCTCGAATGCACCGCGCACGTCGGTGAGCTGTCTCGTATGATCCAGTTCAAGGAGAAGGGCGGTCGGCCCGGTACGAGGGCATCGCTGTTCACTTACCCTTGCCTCATGGCGGCCGACATTCTTCTGTACGGCGCACAGCGGGTACCGGTCGGCGGGGACCAGTCCCAACACGTCGAGCTGACCCGCGACCTCGCGGTCCGCTTCAACACCCTGTACGGACCCACTTTCGTGGTGCCCGAGCTTGAGCCCACAGCCCTGACCGCCCGGGTCCTTGACCTGCAAGATCCCACCCGGAAGATGAGCAAGAGCGACTCCGACGATGCCGCCGGCGTCGTCCGCCTGCTCGACACTCCCGACGTGATCCGCAGGAAGTTCCGCCGCGCCGTCACCGACTCCGAGGGCGAAGTCCGCTACGACCCCCATGCCAAGCCCGGCGTGTCCAACCTCCTTGACATCCTCGCCGCCCTGACTGGCCAGGGCCCCGTCTCGCTGGCCACGACGATTACCGGCTACGGACAACTCAAAGACGCCGTCGCGGACGCCGTCATCGCTGAGCTCCGACCCCTTCAGGAACGTCACGATGAACTGGTCGCCGATCGTCCAGAACTCGCGCGCTTGCTTGACATCGGGAGGCAGCGCGCCCGCGAGACATCCACCCCCGTCCTCGACCAAGCCCAGCAAGCCATGGGCATCACGCGCTGACCCGGTCTTTCGTCGGGCCGCGCCTACTTCAGCAGGACCCGCTCACCCGGGTGCTCTACACCACTCTGCAGGACTCCACTGAGACAACGAGCGACCACGGTCACCTGAGCACGTCGTTGACATGTGGGCTCCGCGCCCTGGTCACTCCAGAGCGGGGATCGCGTGGGGCTGGGCTGGTACGCCATCTCTGAGGACCCTCTCGATCTGAGTACTCAGATCACGTGGGCTGAACACGACGGCGCCTGTGGCGATCTCTCGGCGAGAGAACCATCGCACTCCGTGTACGTGCTCGGCCTTCAGGTCGATCGTCGGAGCGGGAAGGAAATGCGGTGTCCGGACGAGGTACCAGGTCTCCGCCTGGCCGTCCCAGTCCGTCATAGGAAAGGTCCGCGTGAGCTCCCAGAGCGCGCCCTGAATTTCCAGATCGTGGAGTCCGAGTTCCTCTTTCAACTCGCGGCGCAGCGCTTCTTCGGGTGTCTCTCCCGGGTCTATGCCTCCGCCTGGGCAGGCCCAGAATCCGTCCTCGAACTGCAAACCTGGCCAGTGAAAATGGACTAGCAGAGCGTTGTCGTCTTCGTCGAGCACGAGGGCGCGTGCCGCTTGGCGGAGCCTGGCTGAGGTCACTTTGCGATTACAGCATGCAAACCGACCGTCGTCGTACGCTGAGGGATGACGCCCGCCGACGCACTACTTTGCCGCGACGGGGGCGGCGGTGCTGAAGTTGTTGTACTCGTAGCCATAGGTTGGCCGCGTGGCATACGACGCCGTGGCCGAGAGCCGTCGACTCATCGAGTCGCGTGAGCTCACGCCAGCGACGAGATTGAGCCGACGCCGCCGCTACGTCCCCATGGCCGTGTTTGTCTCCGATGACATCGCGATCACGATGTTTGCTCGCCGAAGTGTGGGGTGCAACGTCGAAGAGACTCACGTTCTCGCTCGGCGCGGAAACGAGTGGACGATGCTGGGAGGTGGCGGTGGACCATTGGATGACGACGCCCTTGACCACCGACCTGCAGTGCTGCCTTCGAGGCCGAGCGCGCACCCCGAGGCCAATGCGCCGGTCGTGAGAACAGAGGGCGGTGGTGGCGTCCTGGACAGCAAGGCGAGGAGGCTGTGGCCCCGCCGTGGGAGGTGGATCAATTACCGCGTGGTCCGAGTCAATGCGGAGGTCAGTCACCTCGTTGTCGATGGCCGACACATTGAGGTTCCGTGGCACGGGCGATGTGTCGTCGGATGGGCTGGACGAAGACCCAAGGAGGTAGCCGTCCTGACTCATGACGGCAGACAACTGGACCAAGTCGCGCTGATGCCAGCACGTTGAGCACCCGTCCGCTCCTGCCGCATCCGGACAGGGGGGCGCCGGCGACTGGCTCCTCAGGCTATCCCGTGGGCGAGGGGCTACTCCCAGGCTAGTAGCTACGTATCCCGTCTAGTTGCTCGCGGATGATGTCGAGGTGACCGAGGTGGCGGGCAGTCTCCTCGATCATGTGCGCGAGGATCCATCGCAGACTTACCGGCGAGAATGCCTCCGGGGTAAACTCTTGCATCTGCCCAAGATCAAGATCCTCGATGGCCGCCCGAGAGAATTCACACTCAACTCGGTAGCCATCCAACAGCTCCGCCAGCGGTGCACTCGATCGTGTCCACCCGCCCTGTGGATCGCGCTGCACTGTTCTCGCCCGAGTGGGGAAACTCCCCGAGAACCACTCGTGCTCGGTCTGTCGAAGATGGGACAACACCCCCGCGACCGTCATGCGTGGCGACGTGGGGAGCAGCGACCGGTGAGCATCATCGTGACCAAGATCAGTGACCTTCAGGCTCACAGTTTCTCTCTGCCAGTCCAAGAAGCCAGTTAATATCTCGCGCTCGGCGCCACTTCCGGCTGGGTACTGCCTGACCATCGGTTCTTCCTTCCAGCCCGTCCTGGCCGCTTCCCACCGCACGCTACTGGCGCACTGAGCGTGTTCGCACGCTCTTGCCGCCGAGCGGGCGGTCGGCGAGGCCACGGCTAGCCTCGTCCTATGCCCGTTGCCCCACACATCGCCCGTCTCCGACAGAAGGTTGGCCACGACATGCTCCTGCTGCCCTCGGTCGCCGTGCTGCCGGTGGACCTGGAGGGCCGGGTCCTGCTGGTTCACCAGTCGGAGTTCCGTGCCTGGGGCACGATCGGTGGTGCGGTGGACGTGGACGAGAGCCCTGCCGATGCAGCCCACCGTGAGACCGCCGAGGAGATCGGCACTGACGTGGAGCTGACGGCCATCCTCGGAGCCCTCGGTGGACCCGACTTCCGCATCACGTACCCCAATGGCGACCAGTGCGCCTACGTGAGCACCATCTTCGAGGCGCGCATCATCGGTCGTCCGCCGCAGCCGGACGGCGATGAAGTCGACGCACTCCGGTGGTTCACCCGCACCGAGCTGCTCAGCGAGCCCGCACTCGGCCCTTTCGCCATCTCCACGTTCCGCGCCCTCGGCTGGATCTAGCGACGCCCTGTACTGGCACCCCTCTATGTCAAGACGCCGTTGGGAGGGTGGTTCTAGGCTTGGTGGTGGCGAGTCCGGGAAGTGGCTTGTCCGAAGAGCTGGCAGTGGGTTGTGAGCCGCTGGCACACCTTGCGGGTGTGCTCCTCACCCAGGGAACCGCGCCGGTCCACGGACATCCGCAGGACTTCGAACTGATTGTCGGTCACCACCTGGCGCAGTCCCGACATGCGCACCCCAGCCAGGGCGATGGAGTGGGCGTCGGTGGCGCGGTCTTACGCCCCTGCCCGGTGGTGAAGATCCGGGGCGGCGATCAACCCCTCCCTCTCCGCCCGTCCCCGATAGATCGCCTGTCGAAGCTCGATCGCGTAGGCATCCTGCTCCGGGTTACCCAACTCCGCTGCTGCGGCGAGCTCGCCCTCGATGTCGTAGGCCACCCGCACGAACTGCAACCCGAAGGGTGCATCCGGGCCACCGTCCACTACGCCCTCGACGACGACGTAGGACGCTGAAGGCTCGTCGAGCGCGTTGCCGACGCTGCCGGCATTGAACAGCGTCAGCCCCCGGTGCACCTTGAGATAGGCCGCGTGGATGTCGCCGTACGCGACCACAGTAGGCACCGGACCGCTTCCCGTCGCCGCAGTCGTCTCGAACATCCCCCGAAACTCCTCCTCGCTGTGGTCCTCGAACACCCGGGTGTTGACGTCACCTGCCGACGCGTGGAACAGGCGCAACCGACGCCCGCTGACGACCATGTCGTGACAGAACGGCAGTCGCGTCAACCAGGCCCGCTGATCCTGCCCTAGCTGCCCCCGCCACCACTGCCCCGCCGCGTTGAGCTCGATCTCCTCCCGCCCGACGAAGTCGTCCCAGTTCCCGAGCACCGTGACCTCACACCGCTCCTGGGTGAGCTCGACGCACTCGGCACCCCGTGGCCCCTTACCCACCAGGTCCCCCAGGTTCAGCACCCGGGTGATCCTCCGCCGCTCGATGTCATCGAGCACCGCCCGGTATGCCGTCAGATTCCCGTGCACGTCCGAGACGAGGGCGGTCCGTTCCACCGGACCAGTATGGCGGGACCAGTGCCACTGTGGTTCATCGCCTCCCGGGTCAACGTCGAACTGACGAAGAACCTCACCGAGATCAACCAGGTGAAGATGCGGCGAGCCAACCTCGACTCTTAGCACGGGGAGGGGCCCGCAATCGACTTCACTCTTCTGCCGCCGGTCGCGCGCTGCGAGGAAAGC